>NZ_JBFASK010000022.1:97745-124848 GCF_040677675.1 Streptomyces sp. NPDC053755
CGCACCAGGCGGGGCCCGCACCGCGGGCGAGGTGGATGGTGTCCGCGGACGATTCCCCGTCGGCGCCCCCGGGCCCGGCGTGCCGGGGCTCCGACCAGGGGCGACGGCGTCAGGGCCGTGAGGCGGGCGCGGGGCACGACCTAAGATCGTCGGGTGGAACCACGTACCCGAACCGCCCTGGCGGCCGTCACGGCGCTGCTGCTCCTCGCGGGCTCCGCCGGCTGCACCGGCGGCGCGGACGGCGGAGTGCGTGGCACCCCCGGAGCCGCGGGGCTGCGCGACCCGTACTTCCCCAAGCTCGGCAACGGCGGCTACGACGTCCGGCACTACGGGCTGAAGCTCGCCTACGATCCCGCGAGCGGCCGTCTCGACGCCACCGCCGATATCGAGGCCCGCGCCACGCAGGACCTGAGCGCCTTCAACCTCGACCTGGACGGCCTCACCGTCGGCCGCGCCACCGTCGACGGGGCCCCCGCCGCCGTCAACCGCGCGGGCACCGAACTGACGCTCAGGCCCCGCGAGGACATCGACGAGGGCCAGGTCTTCCGCACCACCGTCGCGTACTACGGCGTGCCCCGGACCATCACCGACGCGGACGGAGCGGGCGAGGGCTGGCTGAGGACGAAGGACGGGGCGCTCGCACTCGGCGAGCCGGTCGGCTCCATGGCCTGGTTCCCCGGCAACCACCATCCCTCCGACAAGGCGACGTACGACATCACGCTGACCGTCCCCGAAGGGCTGCGGGCGATCTCCAACGGCGTCCTGCGCGGCGAGCGCACCGCGAACGGCCGGACCACGGCCGTCTGGCACAGCGCCGAGCCGATGGCGAGCTACCTCGCGACGGCGGCCATCGGCCGGTACCGGACGAGCACCACGACGACCCCCTCCGGCGTGTCCGTCCTCACCGCCGCCGACCCGGCCGTCGCGGACGAGAGCGCCGAGCTGCTCGCCCGCATCCCCGAACTCCTGGAGTGGCAGCAGGAGAACTTCGGGCCGTACCCCTTCTCCGCGACCGGCGCCATCGTCGAACCGGCCGGGGACGCCGACTACGCCCTGGAGACCCAGACGCGGCCCGTCTTCCCGCTGGACTCCTTCGACGCCCCCACCCTCGTGCACGAGCTGGCGCACCAGTGGTTCGGAGACTCGGTCTCGCCGGCGACGTGGCGGGACATGTGGCTCAACGAGAGCTTCGCGACGTACGCGGAATGGCTGTACGCGGAGGACTTCGAGGACACCCCCGCGCGGGTCAGCTTCGACAAGGCCTTCGGCGAGGACGCCAACTGGGCCTTTCCGCCCGCCGAACCGCCGAAGGCGGAGAATCTCTTCGACCCGCCGGTGTACCAGCGCGGGGCGATGGTGCTGCACAAGATCCGGGAGACGGTCGGCGACGACACCTTCTACGAGATCCTGGCCGGCTGGCCCGCGAAGTACCGGCACGGCAACGCCTCGACGGAGGACTTCACCGCCTACGTGGAGGACGTGGCGGGGGAGGACCTGAGCGCACTGTGGGACGTGTGGTTGTACGGGGACGACAAGCCGGAGCGGCCGCGGTGAGCGCTCAGAGGCCCTTGCGGAGCACCCGGCAGGGGCGGCCCTGGGCGAGGTCGGCGCGGCGGTCGGTCTCCTCGTAGCCGAGGGACGCCCAGAACGCGAGGGCGCGGGGGTTGTTCTCCAGGACCGCGAGTTTGACGCCCGTACGCCCTTCGGAGCGGAAGCGGTCCTCGACGATGCCGGCCAGCGCCCGGCCGTGGCCGGACCGGTGGGCGCGCGCGTCGACCATCAGCAGGCCGATCCACGGGTCCGGGTCGTCGGGATCGGGATGGTGGTCGAGGGTGGCCGCGATGCCGATCAGCCGGCCCTCGGAACGGGCGAGGAGCACCTCGGCGCCGGGGCGGGCCAGTTCGTCGGCCAGGGCGGCGGCGACCTGCTCCGGGCGGATGCCGTCCGGGTCCGGGAAGTCGCCGGTGATGGCGTGGAAGTCGCGGTTGGAGGCGTAGAGCCCGGTCAGCTCGGTGAGGAGCGGGCCCGGGAGGGCGTGGTCGGCGGGGGCGTACGGCTCGACGATCATGCGGAAACGGTAAGGCCCCGGCCGGAGCCGGGGCCTCGTCGCTCAGCGCATGCGCGCAGCGCGTGTCGCTCCGCGCTTGCGCCCGACGCGTGCCGCTGACCGCCGGTCGAGGACCGCCGGTCGGGTCAGAGGTTGACGCCGAAGTCGCGGGCGATGCCCTCGAGGCCGGAGGCGTAACCCTGGCCGACGGCGCGGAACTTCCACTCCGCGCCGTTGCGGTACAGCTCGCCGAAGACCATGGCGGTCTCGACGGCGGCGTCCTCGGAGAGGTCGTAGCGCGCGATCTCGGCGCCGCCGGCCTGGTTGAGGATGCGGATGTAGGCGTTGCGGACCTGGCCGAAGTTCTGCGTGCGGGCGACAGCGTCGTAGATGGAGACCGGGAAGACGATCTTGTCGACGTTCGGGGGCAGGGCGGCGAGGTTGACGTTGATCTGCTCGTCGTCGCCGCCGCCCTCGCCGGTGCGGTTGTCACCGGTGTGGACGATGGTCTGGTCCGGCGTCGACTTGTTGTTGAAGAAGACGAAGTGCGCGTCGGAGGCGACCTTGCCGGCGGCGTCGACGCCGATGGCCGAGGCGTCCAGGTCGAAGTCGGTGCCGGTGGTCGTACGGACGTCCCAGCCGAGGCCCACGGTGACGGCGGTGAGGCCCGGGGCCTCCTTGGTCAGGGAGACGTTGCCGCCCTTGGACAGGCTTACAGCCATGGGAAGTCCCTTTCGTCGTGATGTAGTCACACGGGATAACGCGGACGGGGCCCTGCTGGTTCCAACGGGAATCCGGGGGCGAAAACAGGATGACGTGCGCGCCCCGGTCCGGGGAACATGGGGGGCATGTCCGGTCCGTATGTCATCCGTGGCTCCGTCTCGCTCCCCGAGGCCGAGCTGATGTGGCGTTTCTCCCGGTCGTCCGGTCCGGGCGGACAGCACGTCAACACCAGCGACTCCCAGGTGGAGCTCCGCTTCGACCTGGAGCGCACCGAAGCACTGCCGGAGGTGTGGAAGGCGCGGGCGCTGGAGCGGCTGGCGTCGCGTCTGGTGGGCGGCGTGGTGACGGTACGGGCGTCGGAGCACCGCTCGCAGTGGCGGAACCGCGAGACGGCGGCGGTCCGCCTCACCGCGCTCCTGGCCGAGGCGACGGCCCCGCCGCCGAAGCCGCGCCGGGCGACGAAGATCCCCCGGGGCATCAACGAGCGCCGGCTGCGGGTGAAGAAGCAGCGCGCGGAGACGAAGCGCGGCCGCCAGGGCCGCGACTGGGGCTGACGGGCACTCGGCGCGCTTGCCGCCGGGTCTTCGACCCTGGGCGCCCGGCCCGCGACTCCCGGTGTCGCCCGGCCCTCGGTCCTCGGCGCCGGCAGTGTGCCGAGGCCGGGACGTCAGGCCAGATGGCGGTACTTGCCCTTGAAGTACGTCAGGGGGGAGCCCTGCGGCGAGGGGAAGGCGGCCGTCAGGACGCGGGCGACGACCAGGGTGTGGTCGCCGGCCAGGACGCGGTTCTCCGTGCGGCACTCCAGCGTCGCCAGCGCTCCGCCGATCAGGGGCGCGCCGCTCTCCTCGCCGCGCGTGTAGGGCACGTCCGCGAAGAGGAGCCGGTCGCTCACCCGTCCCTTCATCGCGAAGCGGCCCGCGACGTGCCGCTGGCTCTCCGAGAGGACCGAGACCGCCCATACGGGGACCTCGGACAGCAGGTCGTCCATCCGGGACCCGTTGCGGAGGCTCACCAGGACCAGGGGCGGGTCCAGGGAGACGGACATGAACGCGGTCGCCGTCATCCCGACGTCCTCGCCGCGGGGGCCGTCGTCGGGGTCGTGGACCGTCACCAGCACCACGCCCGCAGCGAGGCGGGACATCGCCGCCCGGAACTCGTCGTCGCTCACCCCCTCAGCATGAGGGATGGCCGGATCCGGCTCGGAGGCCGGGGGCGGCGGGGACGGGAGGACGAGGGTGTTCGGCAGCACACCCGCACGCTAGTCCGGGCCCATGCGCCGCCGCATCGGGCCGGGGGACCAGACCGGCCACCACCGAGGGTCCTAGGACCGGCCGCCCGGACCGGTGCCCGGCAGGCGCCCCGGATCCCCGGCCCCCGGATCCCCGGCCCCCGGGATCCCCGCCCCCGGATCCCCGCCCCCGCACCCCCGGCCGTCGCGGACCACCGGTCTACAACGTTCCCTTTGCGTTCAAGAAAGAGCGGGAGCGCTTTCCGCCGCTTCGGGCAACGCTTCGGCATCTGTTGTGACTTGAGTCACAGAGCCCAGTATTTGTTGACCCTGTGTACCGGGGGCGCAGCTCGCTGTGATTCAGTGGCGGGGACAGAGCAGCATGAGAGCCGATGAGAACCCTGGAGTTGCTGTCGAGGTCTCGGGGAGAGCGAGCGATGGAGACCGAGTCGGAGCCCTACGTCCGTCTTGCGACCTTGCGGCAGCTGCATCAGGTCGTCGCCGACCTCAATACAGCGCGCAGTCTGGCGGACACCCTGCAGACCGTCGCCGACGGCATCGTCGCCGGGCTCAACTATGAGCTGGCCTGCGTCAACCTCGTACGCCCCGACGGAGACCTCGTCGTCGCCGCCTTCGCCGGCAGCCCCGCCGCCGAAGCGCTGATCACCGGCCGTGTCGGCTCGCGCGCGTCCTGGGAACGCCGCCTCTCCATGGGAGTCGCCTGGGGCGACCTGCGGTTCATCCCGCACACCGAGGGCTGGGTGCTCATCGAGGACGACGTCCCGCAGTGGCACACCGAAGGGCCCGCCCCCCGCTTCGAGGACGAGTGGCACCCGCACGACCGCCTCTACGCCCCGATGTACGCCTCCGGCTCCGGTCGTGAACTCCTCGGCGTGATCTCCGTCGACCGGCCGCGCAACGGCCGGCACCCCGGCCCCTGGGGTCAGGAAGCCCTGCAGATGTACGCCTCCCAGTCGGCGATTGCGATCAGCAACGCGCGCCTGAGAGCAAACATGCAGCGGGCCCTCGTCCGCCTCGAACGCGAGCAGCAGGCCCTGCGCGCCAGCGAGGAGTCCTTCCGGCAGGCCTTCGAGTACGCCCCCTCCGGCATGGCCATCGCCGAGATGGGCGGCGACCAGCACGGCCGCCTGCTGCGCACCAACGACGCGCTGTGCCGCCTCCTCGGCCGCCCCGCCTCCGTGATGCGCCGCTACTCCTTCGCCGACCTGGTCCACCCCGAGGACATAGGGACGCTGCTGCGCACCTCCGCCGAGGGCGGCCGCGCCGAGCTGCGGCTCGCCCGCCGCGACGGCTCCTACGTCTGGGTCTCCCTGCGCAACTCCGTCGTCGCCGACACCGCCGACGGACCCCGCTTCCTCCTCACGCACGTCGAGGACATCGAGGAGCGCAAGCGCCACGAACTGCAACTCGCCCACCGTGCCTCCCACGACGCCCTCACCGGCCTCCCGAACGGCGCGGAACTCCGTTCCCGGCTCAGCGCCCGGATCTGCGAGCGCCCCTACGCCGCCCGCGCCGCCGACGAGTTCGACGGCGGACACGACGGCGGCTACGACTCCCCGTACGGGCACGAGCACGGTTTCGGCTTCGATCCGGCGCCCGGCGCCGCCACCGGCGGGCCCTACGACCACCACGTCCACGCCGTCTCCCCCACCGGCGGGGACATCGACGACGGGACGAAAGGGCTCGCGGTCCTCTTCTGCGACCTCGACGGCTTCAAGTCGATCAACGACCGCTTCGGGCACCACACCGGCGACGCCGTCCTCATCGAGGTCGCCCGCCGGCTCACCACCGGCGTACGGGACGGGGACACCGTCGCCAGGCTCGGGGGTGACGAATTCGTCGTCCTCGCCGACGGCCTCGGCGCCGCCGACGCCGCTGACCTGGCCGTACGCCTGCGGAACGCCATCATTCCGCCGATCCGCGTCGAAGGACGGGCGGTCCGGGTCGGAGCGAGCTTCGGCATCGGCTGGGCCGAGTGCGGCATGACCGTCGAAGAGGTCCTGAACTCCGCCGACCAGCGCATGTACATCGAGAAGCGGTCCCGGGCCAAGGTCCACCGCCGCGCCGGATAGGCGTCCGCGCCGCCCACGGGCCATCTTCCGGACGGTCAAGGACCGGACCGAAGCGTTCCCCGTTCGAGGTAGGCTCGGCCGGTCGGCGACGGCTGGCGAGCATGGATAGGAGTGACCAGGGATGGCTGCCGGTAACGACGGCGCGAACACGCCCGAGGACGACGATCCGTTCGGCTACCTGTACGCGGACGGCCAGGCGGCGGGCGCCCAGCCGCCCGGCCAGGGTGGCTACGGCTACCCCGGCCCGGCCGCGCAGCCCGGCGTCCCCAGAACCTCGTACAACCAGGTCAGGACGGTCGGCGAGCGCCAGTACGGCGGGCCGGCCCAGGCGCACGTGCCGCAGCAGCAGAGCTACGGCGGCCAGCAGCAGTACGGCCAGCCGAACCCGCAGTACGCGGCGCCCGAGAGCTACCCCGGTGCCGAGCGCACCCGCCAGTCACCGATGCCGCCCCAGCGCGGCCGCGGCCCCAACACCAAGGGGCTGCTGATCGGCGCGATCGCCGTCGTCGCGGTCGTCGTGATAGGGATCACGGCCGCCGTCATCAGCAACACCGGTGACGACAAGGACAGCGGCGGGAACGCGGGCGGTGCGCCCACCGACGGCTCCTCGCAGGTCCAGGAGACCCCGAGCAGCCGTCCGAGCGCGGACGAGACCCCGGCCGAGCTGCCGCAGCAGGACGCGGCCACGCTCAAGCTGGGCGGTTCGGCGCTCCTCGCCAAGGACATCAAGGGCGCGGAGGGCGCGGACGGTGCCTATGTCACCGGCTTCAACGCCATCGGCTCGTCGGTGACCTGGCAGGCGGACCTCGCCGAGGCCGGGGAGTACTACCTGTACGTGCGGTACGCGATCCCGGCGAAGGACGCCAACGCCACGCTGACCGTCAACGACAAGCCCAACGGGTCGCCGATCGGGTTGAAGAACTTCATCTCCTCCTCGGACCCCAACCTCGAGAAGAACTGGCAGACCACGTGGGCGCCGGTGACGCTCAAGGAGGGCTCCAACACGATCAAGCTGTCCTGCGAGCAGGGCAACCAGTGTGACGCCGTCTTCGACTGGCTGAAGATCAGCAAGACGAAGCTGAGCGGCTGACGCCCGCTTCGGACGGACGGTGGCGGTGCCCCCGGAGCCAGGCTCCGGGGGCACCGCCATGTCGTCACCTGCCGGGCTTCACCACGGCGGACCGCTCCGGCTGTCCCGGGCCGGCCGGACCGCCCTGCCGGACGTCACCGTCCGGGTCGTTCAGGCCGCTGTCCCGGGCCGGCCGGGCCGCCCCTGCCGGACGTCACCGTCCGGGTCGTTCAGGCCGCCGCGGGGCGTTCGGTCACCGTCACCCGGGGCAGCAGGTCCTCGTACGCCGCGCGGTCGAACTCGCCCGCGACCGGGGAGAGCACCGTCGCCGCCGACAGGGCCACCGCGCGGGCCAGACGGTCGGGCCAGGGCAGCGCGTCGGCCAGGCCCGACAGCAGGCCCGCGACGGCGGAGTCGCCGGCTCCGGTCGGGTTGCCCTTCACCGGCGACGGCGGGGCGGCGCGCCACTCGCCTTCCGGGGTGGCGGCGAGCAGGCCCTCCGGGCCGAGTGAGGAGACGACGGCGTGCGCGCCGCGCCGCCGGGCGTCGTGGGTGGCGCGTCGCGGTTCGCGGGATCCGGTGAGCCCCGCCAGCTCGTCCGCGTTCGGCTTCACCAGGTCGGGCCGGGCGGCGATCCCGCGTCGCAGCGGCTCGCCGCCGGTATCGAGCAGGACCGGGACCCCCGCGGCCCGGGCCATCCGGATCAGCTCCGCGTACGCGCCGACGTGGATGCCGGGCGGCAGGCTGCCGCAGAGGGCCACCGCCTCGGCGCCGGTGAGCAGGTCGGCGTACCGGCCGGTGAGGGTGGCCCATTCGGCGGGGGTGATCGTGGGGCCGGGTTCGTTGAGCTGGGTGGTGTCGCCGCTCGCCGTGTCGACGACGGCGACGGTACGGCGGGTGGGGCCGGCGGTCGGTACGAGCGCGTCGGTCAGGGGCAGGTCCGCCAGCCGCGAGCGCAGGACCTCGCCGGTGGGTCCGCCGGCGAATCCGGTGACGACGGTCTCGTGGCCGAGGGCGGCGAGGACGCGGGCGACGTTGATGCCCTTGCCGCCGGGGCGCTCGATCACCTGGGTGACGCGGTGGGTGGCGTGCGGGGTGAGGGCGGGGACGCGGTACGTGAGGTCCAGCGCGGTGTTGAGGGTGACCGTCACCATCATCTGCGGTACCCCCGTACCTCGTGCCTCGTGGAGGCCTGATCCGTCGTCGGTCCCGCGTCGAGCCCGTGGAACGCGCCCTGATCATGCCAAACAGAAGGCGGTTGGCCCAGACCCCCGGACCGACCGCCCTCGCGCGGCCTCACGCCAGGTCGGGCTTCACCACCCAGACGCCCTTGCGCATGACGCCCCTGAGCTCGAACTCCTCGTCCAGGACGACGAGGTCGGCGTCCTTGCCGGGCTCCAGCGAGCCGACCTTGTCGTCGATGCCGAGCAGCCGCGCCGGGTTGGCCGAGACGGCCCGTACGACGGACTCGACCGGCAGCCGGTCGATGGTCGCCGCCCGCTTGAACGCCCGGTCCAGGGTGAGGGTCGAGCCCGCGATGGAGCCGCCCTCGACGAGCCTCGCGACGCCGTCCTTCACCTCGACGGCCAGCGGGCCGAGCGAGTAGAGCCCGTCGCCGAAGCCCGCCGCGTCCATCGCGTCCGTGATGAACGCGACCCGGTCCCGGCCGGCGTGATGGAACGCCAGCTCCAGGGCGGCCGGGTGCAGATGGGTCCCGTCGTTGATCAGCTCGACCGTGATCCGCTCGTCCTCCAGGAGCGCGGCGATCGGGCCGGGGGTGCGGTGGCCGAGGGCGGGCATCGCGTTGTAGAGGTGCGTGGCGACGGTGGCGCCGGCGTCGATGGCCTGGACGGTCTGCTCGTACGTCGCGTCGGTGTGGCCGATGGCGGCGATCACGCCGTGCTCGGCGAGCAGGCGTACGGAGTCGATGCCGCCGGGCAGTTCGGTGGCGAGCGTCACCATCTTCGCCTGGCCGCGCCCCGCGTCGATCAGCTTGCGGACCTCGGCCGGGTCGGGGTCGCGCAGCAGTGTCTCGTCGTGCGCGCCCTTGCGGCACGGGGAGATGAACGGTCCCTCGAAGTGGAGGCCGGCGATCTCGCCCTGTTCGGCCAGCTCGGACAGGAGTCCCGCCCGCCGGGCCAGGAAGTCCATGTCGCCGGTGACGAAGGACGCCACGACGGTGGTGGTGCCGTGCAGGCGGTGGGTGTGGACGCCCTGGAGGACGTCGTCGACCGTGCCGGAGGTGAAGGAGGCGCCGCCGCCGCCGTGGTTGTGCATGTCGACGAAGCCGGGGACGACCCAGTGGCCGGAGAGGTCGACCGAGGAGGCGCCGGCCGTGGCCGCGCCACGGTCCTCGGCGCGGGGAGTGCCCGCGTCCGCGATGCGGCCGTCCTCGACGATCACGCGTCCGTTCTCGGCGACTCCGGTCGGCAGCACGACGCGCGCGCCGGCGAGAACTGTGCGATCGGCCATCAGGCGGATACCTCCGAGTCGGACTCGTTGTCGGTGCGGGTGTCGTGGGAGAGAAGGTCCCAGGCGAGGAGGCCCGCGCCCAGGCATCCGGCGGTGTCCCCGAGGGCCGCCGGGACGATGGCGGGCAGTTTCTGGAAGGTGACCCGTTCCTCCACCGCGGCCCTGAGGGGTGTGAACAAGGTTTCCCCGGCCTCGGCCAGCCCGCCACCGATGATGAGCGTGCGGGGGTCCAGCAGGGTGAGCGCGGTGACCAGGCCGTCCGCCAGCGCGTCGACGGCCTCCTGCCACACCCGTACCGCGCCGGGGTCGCCGGACTCCACCGCCTTCGCGCAGTCGGCGGCGTCCGCCTCCGGGTCCCCCGAGGCCTCGGCCCAGGCGAGGGAGACCGCGGAGGCGGAGGCGTACCGCTCCAGGCAGCCGCGCTGGCCGCAGCCGCAGTCGGCGCCGCCGGGGCGGACGACGATGTGCCCGATCTCGCCGGCGTAACCGTGGGCGCCGGCCTCGATGGCTCCGCCGATGCCGATGGCGCCGGCGATGCCGGTGCCCAGCGGCACGAAGAGGAAGCGGTCGGCGCCGTTTCCCGCCCCGATGCGGCCCTCGGCGAGGCCGCCGGTGCGGACGTCGTGGCCGAGGGCGACGGGGATGCCGTCGAGACGCTCGCTGAGCAGGGCGCGCATCGGGACGTCGCGCCAGCCGAGGTTGGCGGCGTAGACGGCGATGCCGTGGTCGGCGTCGACGATGCCGGGGACGGCGACTCCGGCGGCCGCGGCGGTCCGGCCGTACCGCTCCAGGCCGTAGTCCCGCAGCTCGGCGGCGAAGCCGAGGATGGTCTCGACGACCGCCTCGGGGCCGCGCTCGCGTGCGGTGGCGCGCCGTGCCTCGTGGAGCAGGGTGCCGTCCGCCCCGACGAGGGCGGCCTTCATGCCGGTGCCGCCCACATCCAGGGCGATGACGTGTCTCACGGGGGACAGTGTCGCGTGTGACCGGGGAAAGGTCTAGTCCACTGGGCGGGATTGTTGCGTGGGGATACAAATGCGCGTCCACGGCACCCGGCGCCGGCCTGCCGGGCCGCGCCGTGCGTTGCCGAAGCGATACCCAAGTGGTGTAGACCTTATGCTTTCCCCTCTGTGAAAATCACAGCTCGACGACGAGCAGAGGGTGGGACAACGCTGTGCAGCGGCGACTCCTTGGACTGACCGCGACCATCGCCGCGCTGGGCCTGACCGCGACGGTCTCGGGCTGCGGCCTCACCGGCACGAAGGCCGACGACGTGACGCTCACCGTGGTCGCCGCGGACTACGACCTCACCGGCGGCGACACCACCGAGAAGTACTGGGCCGGTCTCGCCGCGGCTTACGAGGCCGACCACCCCGGCGTGACGATCGACGTGAAGATCGAGTCGTGGAACGACGTCGACCGCAAGGTCGCCGAGATGGTCAAGACGGGCCAGGCCCCCGACATCGCCCAGATCGGCGCCTACGCCGACTACGCCGCCGCCGACGAGCTGTACTCCGCCGACGAACTGCTCTCCATCCCCGTCCAGGCCAACTTCCTCGCCCCGCTGACCGAGGCGGGCGAGCGGAAGGGCACGCAGTACGGGCTGCCGTTCGCCGCCTCCACGCGTCTGCTCTTCTTCAACGAGAAGCTGTTCGAGCGCGCCGGCGTCAAGAAGGCGCCGACCACCTGGGACGAACTCGCCGCGGCGGCGGAGAAGCTCGACGACGACGACGTCCCGTACCCCTTCGCCCTGCCTCTCGGGCCGGAGGAGGCGCAGGCCGAGACGATGATGTGGCTGCTCAGCGGGGGCGACGGATACACCGACGCCACCGACCGGTACAAGATCGACTCCGACGCGAACGTCAAGACCTTCGAGTGGCTGCGGACGAACCTCGTCGCCAAGGGCCTCACCGGACCCATAGCCCCGGGCAAGCTCAACCGGAAGGACGCCTTCGCCGCGTTCACGCGGGGCGAGGTCGGCATGCTCAACGGTCATCCCTCACTGATGCAGGAGGCGGAGAAGCAGGGCGTCAAGGTCGGCAAGGTCGCCCTGCCGGGTGTGGACGGCACGGCGAAGGCGTCCATGGGCGTCGCCGACTGGATCATGGGCTTCAAGCAGAACGGTCACCGCAAGGAGATCGGCTCGTTCCTGGACTTCGTCTTCAGCGACGCCAACGTCCTGAAGTTCGCCGGTGACAACGACCTGCTCCCGCCGACCGTCAGCGCCTACGCCACGATGGAGGCCGAGCCGGAGCACCAGAACCTGCGCGCCTTCCTGAAGGAGCTGCCGAACGCGCAGCTGCCGCCGGTCGGCAAGACGTCCTGGGCGCAGGTCAGCGACGACATCAAGCAGAACATCGGCAAGGCCGTCACCCCCGACGCCCAGGTGTCCGAGGTGCTCGGGAAGATCGCACGGGACGCGACGGCGGCCGAGAGCGCGGAATAAGTTGGGTCGTATGACCAACGATGAGGAGCCGTGCCCCGGCCGGGACGAGGCCCCGGAGACCCCGGGCGGGAGCGGTGCGGGGGGCAGGGGCGCCGCCGTGCGCGCGGACGGTGCCGGGTCCGTGGAGGGCGCGGTGCGCGGAGGCGGGCCTGCGGACGGTCCGGCGAGCACGGACGGCGCTGAGCCTGCGGACGGCGCCGGGCATCAGGACGGCAGGGGCGGCTCCGGCGCCAGCCAGGGCGTTGCGGGCGGCCCGGCCGGTGGCGCGGGGCTGGGGGAGCGCGAGCGGGCCGTACTCGCTCTCGAACGCCGCTCCTGGCCCGGCCCCGGAGCCAAGGAGCGCGCCGTCCGCGAGCGGCTCGGACTGTCGGCCACCCGCTACTACCAGCTCCTCAACGCCCTCCTCGACGACCCGCGCGCCCTGGCGCACGACCCGGTGACCGTCAACCGCCTGCGTCGCGTCCGTGCCGAGAAGGAGCAGCGCCGCTGAGGAGGCGTCGGTAGGGTCGTCGTATGGTCAGTCTTCCGCATCCGACCACGTCCGCCGGCCGCGACGGCCTCGCCGCGCTCCTCGCGCGGCCGGAGCAGGCCGTCGTCGCCCTCGACTTCGACGGGACGCTCGCCGAGATCGTCCCCGATCCCGAACAGGCGCGCGCCCACCCCGGCGCCGTCGCCGCCCTCGCCGCGCTCGCGCCCCGGATCGCCTCGATCGCCGTGGTGACCGGCCGCCCCGCCGGGGTGGCCGTACGGTACGGCGGCTTCGCCGGCGTCCCCGGCCTCGAACACCTCGTCGTCCTCGGCCACTACGGCGCCGAACGCTGGGACGCCGTGACCGGCACCGTCCAGGCCGCCGCGCCGCACCCCGGCGTGGCGGCCGTCCGCGCCGAGCTCCCCGGTTTCCTGGAACGCGTCGGCGCGTGGCCCGGCACCTGGATCGAGGAGAAGGGCCGCGCGGTCGCCGTCCACACCCGCCGTGCCACCGACCCGCAGGGAGCCTTCGAGGCCCTCAGGGTCCCCCTCGCCGACCTCGCCGCCCACCACGGCCTGGTCCTCGAACCGGGCCGCATGGTGCTGGAACTGCGCCCGCCGGGCATGGACAAGGGCGTGGCGCTCGCCGAGTACGTGAAGGAGGTGGGCGCCGGGTCCGTCCTCTACGCGGGCGACGACCTGGGCGACCTGCCGGCCTTCGCGGCCGTGGAGAAGCTCCGCTCGAACGGAACCCCGGGCCTGCTGGTGTGCAGCGGCTCGGCGGAGGTCACCGAACTCTCCGAGCGCGCGGACCTCTCGGTCCCGGGCCCGGCGGCGGTGGTGGCCTTCCTCACGGACCTGGCGAGGACGATCCACGGGACCGGCTGAGGCCCTCCCGAGAGTCAGGCCGCACGGCACGGCAGGGGCGCCCCGGAAGATTCCGGGGCGCCCCTGCCGTACCGAGAGCCCGTGGCCCCGCCGCCCGGCCCGGGCCCTCCAGCCTCGGCCGACACATCGGACCCGTCCGCGCCCTCCGCCGCCCCGGCCGGGGCCCTCCAGACTCGGGCCGGGCGGTGCCTGCGGGCGCGGGCTAGCGGACCTCGCGCAGGGCCTCCAGCTGCTCCAGGAACCAGCGCTGCGGCGGCAGCGCCGTCGCCGAGGCCGCCAGGCGCTTCGAGCGCTCGGCGCGCTCGCCGTCCGGCATCGTCAGCGCCTCGTGCAGCGCCCGCGCCGTGCCCGTGATGTCGTACGGGTTCACCGTGATCGCGTCCTCGCCCAGCTCCTCGTACGCCCCCGCCTCCCGGGACAGGACCAGCGCGCAGCCCTCGTCCGAGACGACCGGGACCTCCTTGGCGACCAGGTTCATGCCGTCCCGGATGGGGTTGACCAAGGCCACGTCCGCCAGGCGGTAGGCGGCCAGCGAGCGGGCGAAGTCGTCCTTCACGTGGAGCAGTACGGGAGTCCAGTCGTCCGTGCCGAACGCGGTGTTGATCTCCTCCGCGACCCGCGACACCTCCGCCGTGTAGTCGCGGTAGACCGCCAGGTCCTGACGCGAGGGGTAGGCGAAGGCCACGTGGACGACCCGGCCGCGCCACTCGGGGTGGTCCTCCAGCAGGGCCCGGTAGGCGAGGAGGCCCCGCACGATGTTCTTCGACAGCTCCGTGCGATCCACCCGAATGATCGTCTTCCGGTCCGGTCCGCCGCCGATCTGCTCGCGCAGCGCGGCCAGCCGGTCCTCCACGTCAGGGCGCCGCGACCGCTCCCGCAGGAAGTCGGCGTCGGCGCCGAGGCCGTGCACCCCCAGCTCCGTGCCGCCCGTGCCGCCCACCAGGGCCGTGCAGCAGGCGGCGAAGGCGTCCGCCCAGCGCCGGGTCAGGAAGCCCAGCCGGTCCGCGCCGAGCATCCCGCGCAGCACCTGCTCCGCGATGTCGTCCGGCAGCATCCGGAAGTACTCCGGCGGCGCCCACGGCGTGTGGGAGAAGTGCCCGATCCGCAGATCGGGCCGGGCCTCGCGCAGCATGCCCGGGACCAGCGTCAGGTGGTAGTCCTGCACGACGACCTGGGCGCCCGGGTCCGCCTCGGCCGCGAGCGCCTCCGCGAAGGCGCGGTTGTACGTCTCGTACGACGTCCACCGGCGCCGGAACTCCGCGTCGAAGACCGGCTCCACGGGCGTCTGGTACAGCATGTGGTGGACGAACCAGAGCACGGAGTTCGCGATGCCGTTGTACGCGTCGGCGTGGACGTCCGGGTCGATGTCCAGCATGCGCACGCCCGGCTCCGAGATCCCGCGCCGGACCGCCTGCCGGTCACCCTCGCCGAGCGCCGCGCACACCCACACGCTGTCCTCGGAGGACACCGCGCTCAGCCCGGACACCAGACCGCCCCCGCCCCGGCGGGCGTCGAGCGAGCCGTCCTCCGCCACGGCGTACGAGACGGGACCACGGTTGGAAGCCACCAGCACAGAAGCCATGTGGCGAACCTAGCCCGTCCCGTAAACGCTCAAACGTGCGTATACGAACGACGGCGCTCAGTCGCCACGCATGCCACGCGGGCCGCCCGTGCCGTGCGTGGCGCCCGTGGCCCGCGCGCCGCGCAGCGCCGCCTTGGCCACCACACCCGTCCCCGCGAGCGCCAGCGCGAGGCCGCCGAGCAGCCACAGCCGTTCGGTGCGCCGGTCGCCGGTCCGCGCCACCGAGCCGCCGGGGCCGTGCGGGACCGGAGCCGGCCGGCGGGCCTCCGGCGAGGGGAGGCCCGCCCGCTCGGCGGGCGAGACCTCCGGGGCCCTCCGATCCGCCGCCGCGTCCGGCTCGGGCGCGGGCGGAGCCGGGGCGGAGGCCGCGTACGTCGGGGCCGCCGCAGGCTGGACGGCCGTGTGCGGTGCACGTCCCGCGCCGGAGCCGTGGCCGGCCGCCGCGGCCGGCCCGGCCGTCATCAGCGTCGGCGCGCCGACGAGGAAACCGGCGGCCGCGAGGAGCGCTCCCTTGCGATGTGTGGACCTCATGAAACGGAAATGTATGCAGAAAGCATCATCTTCCGAAGCTGCGCCACGCGCGGGGGCCACCTGGCGGCGGCGCCTCCGGCGGCAGGGCCGGTGTGCCTACTCCCCGCTCACGCCACCTGGCGGTGCGCGTACTCCGTGATCTCCAGCATCGGCGGTCGCTCCTCGGTGTCCACCGCGTACGTCCGCGGTGTGAACCCTCCGCCGCCGGCCTTCTCGTCCCGCTCGAACTGGGTCAGCAGCGGCCGCACCAGATGCCCGCGCGAGAGCCGCAGCTGCGCCGTCCGGTAGATCGCCGCCGCCATCCGGCCCAGCGCCTGCCCGTCCTGGTGCCGGTGTTTGCGGACCCCGACGTCGACCTGCGCGAGCGCGTCCAGGCCCACCGTGTGCAGCGCGTCGACGAGCATGCCCAGCTCCACTCCGTAACCGACGGGGAAGGGCAGCCGTTCGAGCAGCGTGCGGCGCGCCGCGTACTCGCCGCCCAGCGGCTGCACGAAACCGGCCAGCTGCGGCCAGTGCAGATTGAGCAGCGGACGGGCCACCAGCTCCGTCACCCGACCGCCCTGACCAGGCTCGTCGCCCAGCGGTCGGTCGTACATCGCCTTGACGAGGTCGACGCCGGGGTCGGTGAGGAGGGGGCCGACGATGCCCGAGACGAAGTCGGCGGAGAAGTCCCGCAGGTCCGCGTCGACGAAGCAGACGACGTCTCCGCGGGTCACCATGAGTGACCGCCACAGCACCTCGCCCTTGCCGGGCAGGGCCGGTATCCGGGGGAGCACCGCGTCCCGCGGCACCACCCTGGCCCCGGCGGCCTCCGCCACCTCGGCCGTCCGGTCACGGGAACCGGAGTCGATCACCACCAGCTCGTCGACGAGCGGGACCTCCTCCGACATCAGTTCGCGTCGGATCGTGGAGACGATCGCGCCGACCGTCGCCTCCTCGTCGAGCGCGGGCAGCACGACGCTGACCGTCGTCCCCCGCTTGGCCGCCAGAATCCGCTCCAGCGGTCGATCGGCCGCGGACCAGGACCGCCGGCCCAGCCAGCGCTCCACCTCTTCCAGCACGTCCGTTACTCCCGGGTTGTGATCCATCTCGCGGTTCGGACGACTATCTCAACCGTCCATGCCTTCGGTTACAGTCTTGAACAACGCGGATCCCCGTCGCATGTCGGGGTGCCGCCCGCGTTCCACAATCGAATACCGCTCATCCAGAGGGGCAGAGGGAAACGGCCCGTTGAAGCCCCGGCAACCCTCCAGTCGGTCAGTACTCGTCTCCAGCGAGGTCCCCCGGCTAGGGAAGGTGCCAAATCCGTCTCATGGCGAAATTCGCCATGGGAAAGATGAGGAGAAAGGGCCTCGCCTCCATGGCTGTACAGACTGTCGCAAACACCCAGAACACGGTCGACCTCGGTCCCGCTTCCGGGCTTTCCTGTCGCGAATGCGGTGAAGTCTTCCCGCTCGGACCGATCTTCGCCTGTGAGCTGTGTTTCGGCCCGCTCGAAGTCGCGTACGACCTCCCCACCGGCGACCCCGAGGCCCTGCGCAAGCGGATCGAGGCCGGCCCCGCCAACATCTGGCGCTACGCCCCCCTGCTGCCCGTCCCCGCGGACGTCGCCGACAAGCCGAACCTGAACCCGGGCTGGACCAAGCTCGTCCAGGCCGACAACCTCGCCCGCGAGCTGGGCGTCGAGCCGGGCCGGCTCTTCGTCAAGGACGACTCCGGCAACCCGACGCACTCCTTCAAGGACCGCGTCGTCGCCCAGGCCCTGGAGGCCGCCCGCGCCTTCGGCTTCACCACCCTGTCCTGCTCCTCCACCGGCAACCTCGCCGGCGCGGTGGGCGCCGCCGCCGCCCGCGCCGGCTTCCGCTCGTGCGTGTTCATCCCGCACGACCTGGAGCAGGGCAAGGTCGTCATGGCCGCGGTCTACGGCGGCGAACTCGTGGGCATCGAGGGCAACTACGACGACGTCAACCGCTTCTGCTCCGAGCTCATCGGCGACCCGCTGGGCGAGGGCTGGGGCTTCGTCAACGTCAACCTCCGCCCGTACTACGGCGAGGGCTCCAAGACGCTCGCGTACGAGATCTGCGAGCAGCTCGGCTGGCAGCTGCCCGACCAGCTGGTGATCCCGATCGCCTCCGGCTCCCAGCTCACCAAGATCGACAAGGGCCTGCAGGAGCTGATCAAGCTCGGTCTGGTCGAGGACAAGCCGTACAAGATCTTCGGTGCCCAGGCCGAGGGCTGCTCCCCGGTCTCGACCGCCTTCAAGGCCGGCCACGACGTCGTGCGGCCCCAGAAGCCGAACACCATCGCCAAGTCCCTGGCGATCGGCAACCCGGCCGACGGCCCGTACGTCCTCGACATCGCGCGCCGCACCGGCGGCGCCGTGGAGGACGTGAACGACGAGCAGGTCGTCGAGGCGATCAAGCTCCTCGCCCGGACCGAGGGCATCTTCGCCGAGACGGCGGGCGGTGTCACCGTCGGCGTGACGAAGAAGCTCGTCGAGGCCGGTCTCCTCGACCCGAGCCTGACCACCGTCGTGCTGAACACCGGCGACGGCCTGAAGACCCTGGACGCGGTGGCCGAGACCTCGCAGGCGACCGCCACCATCCGCCCGAGCCTGGACGCGTTCCGCGACGCCGGCCTGGCCCACTGACCACCCCCGTCACGGAAGGCAGCACCACCATGAGCGTCAAGGTCCGCATCCCCACCATCCTCCGTACGTACACGGGCGGGCAGGCCGAGGTCCCGGCGGAGGGCGCGACCCTCTCCGAGGTCATCGCCGACCTGGAGAAGAACCACACGGGCATCGCCGCCCGCGTCCTGGACGACCAGGGCAAGCTGCGCCGCTTCGTCAACGTCTACGTCAACGACGACGACGTCCGCTTCGAGCAGGGTCTGGAGACGGCGACGCCGGACGGTGCGGGCGTCTCGATCATCCCGGCCGTCGCCGGCGGCTGCTGAGCCTCCGCATTACCCGCCGTAACCGAATTGCCCCCTCCGCTCGGGAAGCGGAGGGGGCAATTCTGCATGGTTGAGCGCGGTAGAGTTGGGGAAGCCCCCTCCGCTGCCCGTGCCAGACGCATATGAGAATGCGCCCGCACCCGACAAGATGCAGCCAATGTGTTCGAGTGTTGTGTACCTTCTGCGCACTTTGACGGGCCCGACTTGCCCCGGAAATCAGTGAATTCTCCTGAATTCTCCTTTCCGGCGTGCCCAGAATTCTCGCCCGATTGACCTGTTGCAGAGGGCAGTTGGGCAGATACATTCAGCCGCGGTCGACGCGTTCCGGCGCAGGGTCTGACCCGGGTCCGCGAAGTGCGGTCCCGCGCAAGGGCCAGTAATAGGGGAGTTAGGCATGGCTCAGGGCACCGTCAAGTGGTTCAACGCGGAGAAGGGCTACGGCTTCATCGCGGTCGACGGTGGTGCGGATGTTTTCGTCCACTACAGCGCGATCCAGATGGACGGTTACCGCACCCTTGAAGAAGGTCAGCGAGTCGAGTTCGAGATCTCGCAGGGCCAGAAGGGTCCGCAGGCGGACATGGTCAAGCTCGCCGTCTGAGCACGGCGCGAATCGGCCACCACGTACGCACTCACGCCGAGGGGTCCGCATCCCGACCAGGATGCGGACCCCTCGTGCGTGCCCCGACGCCTTCGCCCGCCCGCGTCCACGCCGCCGGGCGTCCCGGGGCGCCCCGTTCCTCCGCTTCCGGTCGCCGCGGGAGCTCCCGACGCCTTCGCCCGCCCGCGTCCCGGCCGCCGGGAGCCCCGGACGCGTTCGCCCGTCGGGTTCCGATCACCGAGAGGCGCTTGCACTCGCATGGGCCGAGTGCTAATCATTGGCGTTAGCACTCTGAAGGTGAGAGTGCTTACGAGGATCGGGCAGACGAGGCCCGTGGCCAGGTGGGGCAAGGAACCACCGAAGCCGCAGGCCGTCCGTCGCGGGCGTCGGCGCGGTCCTGGAGCGTTATCCACCCCATGTCCGGGAGGACCACTTCACATGGCCAAGATCATCGCGTTCGACGAGGAGGCACGGCGCGGTCTCGAGCGCGGGATGAACCAGCTCGCCGACGCCGTCAAGGTCACCCTTGGCCCCAAGGGCCGGAACGTCGTCCTCGAGAAGAAGTGGGGCGCCCCCACGATCACCAACGATGGTGTGTCCATCGCCAAGGAGATCGAGCTCGAGGACCCGTACGAGAAGATCGGCGCCGAGCTGGTCAAGGAAGTCGCCAAGAAGACGGACGACGTCGCCGGTGACGGTACGACCACCGCGACCGTCCTCGCCCAGGCGCTCGTCCGCGAGGGCCTGCGCAACGTGGCGGCCGGCGCCAACCCCATGGCTCTGAAGCGCGGCATCGAGAAGGCCGTCGAGGCCGTCTCCGGCGCCCTGCTGGAGCAGGCGAAGGATGTCGAGACCAAGGAGCAGATCGCTTCCACGGCCTCCATCTCCGCCGCCGACACCCAGATCGGCGAGCTCATCGCCGAGGCCATGGACAAGGTCGGCAAGGAAGGCGTCATCACCGTCGAGGAGTCCCAGACCTTCGGTCTGGAGCTGGAGCTCACCGAGGGTATGCGCTTCGACAAGGGCTACATCTCGGCGTACTTCGCCACCGACATGGAGCGTATGGAGGCGTCCCTGGACGACCCGTACATCCTGATCGTCAACTCCAAGATCTCCTCCGTGAAGGACCTGCTCCCGCTCCTGGAGAAGGTCATGCAGTCGGGCAAGCCGCTGCTGATCATCGCCGAGGACGTCGAGGGCGAGGCCCTGTCCACGCTGGTCGTCAACAAGATCCGCGGCACCTTCAAGTCCGTCGCCGTCAAGGCCCCGGGCTTCGGCGACCGCCGCAAGGCCATGCTGAACGACATCGCCATCCTCACGGGCGGCACGGTCATCTCCGAGGAGGTCGGCCTCAAGCTCGAGAACGCGGGCCTCGACCTGCTGGGCCGCGCCCGCAAGGTCGTCATCACCAAGGACGAGACCACGATCGTCGACGGTTCGGGCGAGAGCGACCAGGTCGCCGGTCGCGTCAACCAGATCCGCGCCGAGATCGAGAACTCCGACTCGGACTACGACCGTGAGAAGCTCCAGGAGCGCCTCGCGAAGCTGGCCGGCGGCGTGGCCGTCATCAAGGCCGGTGCCGCGACCGAGGTCGAGCTCAAGGAGCGCAAGCACCGCATCGAGGACGCCGTTCGCAACGCGAAGGCGGCCGTCGAGGAGGGCATCGTCGCCGGTGGTGGCGTGGCCCTGCTCCAGGCCTCCTCGGTCTTCGAGAAGCTCGAGGGCGACCTCACGGGCGACGAGGCCACGGGTGCCGCGATCGTGAAGCTGGCCCTCGAGGCCCCGCTGAAGCAGATCGCCGTCAACGCCGGTCTCGAGGGTGGCGTCGTGGCGGAGAAGGTCCGCAACCTGCCCGTCGGCCACGGCCTCAACGCCGCGACCAACGAGTACGTCGACCTCATCGCCGAGGGCATCATCGACCCGGCGAAGGTGACGCGCTCCGCGCTGCAGAACGCGGCCTCCATCGCCGCGCTGTTCCTGACCACCGAGGCCGTCATCGCCGACAAGCCGGAGAAGGCCTCCGCGGCCGCTCCGGGCGGCATGCCGGGCGGTGACATGGACTTCTGATCCTCTGGGATCGGCTGTTCACCGAGGGCGGTACCCCAGGCGGGGTGCCGCCCTCGGGCGTGGAGGGCGGCACCCGAGCCGGGGTGCCGCCCTCAGGCGTTCGGGGTGATGCTGGGTCGAGGACCCCTCACGGCGGGAGCGGACCATGATCACGTTGCTGACGACCCCGACGGACCGCGAGCTGGTCATCACCCGGACCTTCGACGCCCCGCCCGAACGGGTCTGGGAAGCCTGGACGCGACCGGAGCACGTACGCCGGTGGTACGGCGTGGCGGCCCTGACCACCACCGTCTGCGACATCGACCTGCGCGCCGGAGGCGCGTGGCGCTGGGGCCAGCGGTCCCCCGAGGGGCAGGAGATCGTCTTCTCGGGCACGTACGAGGAGATCGTCCCGAACGAGCGGCTCGTCTACACCGAGACCTTCGAGCTGATGCCGGGCCCGCCGGTGCACGTCACCCTGACCTTCGACGCGACCCCGGACGGCGGCACCGCGCTGACGAGTGCGTCGCTCTGGCCCTCGACCGAGATCAGGGACCAGGCGCTCGCCACCGGGATGGAGGCGGGGATCAAGGAGGAGTACGACCGGCTCGCCGCGTACCTCGGCACGATGTGACGGCTGAACGGCGAGACGGCTGACGGTGGTCGGCTTCCGGTTGACCGCTGACGGCCTCGGGCTCCCGGGTGACGGCTCCCGGCTGCCGGCAGCCGGCTCAGGTCGACGTGGTGCCCCTGCGGCCCCGGAGCGCGAACGCCGCCCACAGGACCGCGAAGGCCAGGGCCGCCACGGCCATCGCCGTCAGGGCGCCCGCCTCCGGGCGCCGGCCGAGGGAGACGCGCGTGCCCAGGAAGGCCAGGCCGACCGCGATCCGGCCGGTGGCGTAGACGGGAACCCGTGCGGAGGCTGCCCGCAGGACGGCCGCCGCCGCCACACCCACCACGAACCACGCGCCCAGGTACGGCCAGGGCGACCCGGGGGCGGCGGGCGGCAGCCCGTACTCGTCCGGACCGAACCGGAACAGGGATCCCGCCCACCCCAGGCCCACCCCCAGGGCGGCGACACCCGCCACCCAGCCGGCATGACGCCACAACGGGACCTCCGCCAGGGTCTCTTCGGTGCCGGGTTCGTCCGCGTCGAGGAATGCGTTCACGCTTTCAGGGACGTGAGCGGGCCGTCGCGCGTTGCCTCGGCGGGCGGGAAATCACGTGGTCCGCACACCGTCCCCGGGCATTGCCCTGGGCAAGGGGCCCGGGCACCCTGGGAGGGCCCGGGGCACGCGATGACCGGGGGCCGCGACGACGGGGGCGAACCGATGGGCCGCTCAGGACTGCCGTACCTCTTCCGACAGGACGAGCTGCTGCGCAAGCACGAGAACCGCGAGCCGGTCGTCCCGCGCGACGGCGCCGTCCGGGTCTTCGAGCACTCCTTCGACCGCGCTCTCGACGGCAGGCGCGGACCCTCCTACTTCCTGGTGTGGACACCCCGGCCTTAAGACGGCGCGGGCCGACCCGTCGCCGCCACCACGGAGATCGCCACGCGCTGGGCGGAGGCCGCCCGGGCCTTCGCCACCGCGGTGGACGGCGCCCGTGCCGAGCTGATCGCCGCCCACCGGCGGGCCGCGGCCGTCCCGTGGTGGAGGCGGGCCGCCGCCCGCCGCGCCCTGGGCGAGTGGGAGGAGGCCGGACGGCGCTACGAGCGGGTGGTGCGGGAAGCCGCCGAGGCGTACGAACCCGTCGGCCGGGAGATCAGCCAGGCGATCCGGACCGAGAGCGAGCGGGCCGCCGAACGGGTGCGCGAGGAGGAACGGCGCGAGATGGCCGCCTGGGAGCGCAGGCGGCGGCTCGCTGAGCGCGCGAACTGGGGCTGCACCGTGGCGACGAGCGGAGGCCGGCCGATCGTGTACGTCTTCCGGCACGACGTCCCCCTCGGCGAGGACATGCCCGCGTCGGCGGCCGCGCCCGGCAGCCCGCGCCTCGACCTGGCCGGCCTGCGCCACGCGCTCGAGGAGGTGAACGTGCCCGCCCCCTGGTGGGACGACGCCGCGCTCGCCGCGACGGAGCGCGAGCTGGAGGGTGTGACCTTCGCGCAGTGGTGGCAGCGCCTGTTCTCCGAGGACTACCGCACCTTCACCGCGCCTCCGCCCCGCTGGGACCCCTCCCCGTCGGGAGACCGCTCCGGAGGCACCGCCACCGGGGGCGGCGCCGTCGGCGGTACGGGCACCGGGGGCACCGGCGGCTTCGGCGGCGGAGTCAGCTGCGGCGGTGGCTTCTGACGGGGGCAAGCCCCACCCTCCACTCTCCCGGCTGCCGGATGGGATCGCGACGTCCCGTCAACAAGGCTCGATCCATGACGACTTGGACGCGCAACGCTCTCGTACTCGCCCTCTCCGCCGCCGCCGTGGCCGCCTCCCTCACCGGGGCGCGGGCCGCGCAGCCCGCTGGTGGGCTCGACTGGACGCCCTGCGGGCCCGACGGGCTCGGGCAGGAGTGCGCCACGCTCTCCGTCCCGCTGGACTACGGCGATCCCGGCGGACGCCGGACCACGATCGCCGTGTCCCGGATCCTGAGCGACCGGCCCGACGAGCGGCGCGGGACGCTGGTCGTGATCCCCGGCGGCCCCGGCAGCTCCGGGGTCGGGCGGCTGACGGCGAAGGGACCCTCTCTGCGAAGGGAGTTGGGCGGGACGTACGACCTGGTGGCGATGGACCCGCGCGGGGTGGGCGGCAGCGAGAGGGCGAGCTGCGGCCTCGACGAGGACGACCGCCGACTGGTGAACCTGCGGCCGTGGCCGGCCGCCGACGGAGGCATCGCCGCGAACGTCGCCCGCTCCCGGCGTACCGCCGAGGCGTGCGCACGCAACGGCGGCGAGGTCCTCGCCCGGATGACGACGGCGAACCAGGTGCGGGACCTGGACCGCTTCCGCCAGGCGCTCGGGGAGGAGAAGCTCTCCGCCTGGGGTGTCTCCTACGGGACGTACGTGGGCGCGGTGTACGCGCAGAGGTTCCCGGCACGCACCGACCGCTGGGTCCTGGACAGCAGCAGCGACCCCGACCCCACGAGGGTGGCCCGGGGCTGGCTGGCGTACATGTCGCAGGGTGCGGACGACCGTTTCCCCGACTTCGCGGCCTGGGCGTCCCACCCGGACCGGGCGGCCCGGGGCCTGCGGCTCGCGGAACGGGCCGAGGACGTGCGGCCGATGGTCCTGGCGCTCGCGGACCGGCTCGACCGGGAGCCCAAGGAGTCGACGAAGCCCGGCGTGCCGCTGACCGGCACCATGCTGCGGCAGGCCCTGCAGAGCGCGCTCTACTCGGACAGCGCCTTCCCCGGATTCGCCCGGCTGGTGCTCGACGCCCTGGACCCCGCCCGCAGGCCCGCGCCGACGCCCGACCTCACCGAGGCGCTCTCCCAGGAGGACGCGGCGATCATGGTCGGCGTCGTCTGCAACGACGTGCGGTGGCCGCGCTCCGTCCCCGCCCATCGGCGCGCCGTCGCGGACGACCGCGTCCGCCATCCGCTGACGGCAGGCTTCCCGGTGAACATCACACCCTGCTCCTTCTGGCAGGCCCCGGCCGAGAAGCCCGCCCGGATCACCGATCGCGGCCCGTCGAACATCCTGATGATCCAGAGCCTGCGCGACCCGTCCACCCCGTACGCCGCCGGCCTGAGGATGCGGGCGGCCCTCGGCGAACGCGCCAGGCTGGTCACCGTGGACCAGGGCGGGCACGGGATGTACCTGGGGAACGGCAACGCGTGCGGCGACCGGTCGGTGACAGCGTTCCTGCGGGACGGCGAGCGGCCCACCGAGGACACGTACTGCGCGAACTGATCCGGTCGGAAGCGGGGCGGTGGCGTCCGTGTGGACCGCCGGCGGTGGATCGTCGCGAGGCCGGGCCCTCCCCGGTGGTCAGACCTTCGCCGGCTCCGAGGGTTCGGAGGGCTCCGGAGCGCCAGAGGCGACCACCCCGGACGCCCCCGAACTCGACCCGGCCTCCGTGTCCACGTCGAACTCCTCCAGGAGTTCCCGGTTGAAGCCCCAGAAGTACGTCGCCACGAAACCCACCACATAGCCGACCAGCAGCCCGCCCGCGTAGACCGCGATCGTCTCGCCCAGGCCCTTGTCGCCGTCGAGGAGCGGGAAGAGGGCCCAGCCGGAGGGGCCGATGGCGGTGGAGCCGACCTCGGCGCCCAGCATGTTGAAGAGGCCGACGAAGCCGCCGCCGAAGGCGCCGCCGACGCAGGCCGTGACGAACGGGCGGCCCAGGGGGAGCGAGACGCCGTAGATGAGCGGCTCGCCGACGCCGAGGAAGCCGGCCGGGAGCGCGGACCTGATGGTGCGGCGCAGGGAGCCGTTGCGGGGGAGCTTGACGTAGACCGCCATCGCCGCGCCCGCCTGGCCCGCGCCCGCCATCGCCAGGATGGGGAGGAGGACGGTGTGGCCCTGCTGCTCGATCAGCGTGGTGTGGATCGGGATCAGCGCCTGGTGCAGACCCAGCATCACCAGCGGGAGGAAGAGACCGCCCAGGACGAATCCGGCCCCGGCGCCCGCGTGGGCCAGCAGCCAGTCGGCGAAGTCGCCGATCGCGGTCGAGATCCCGCCGGCCACGAACATCAGGCCGTAGAGGGTGGCGAGACCCGAGACGAGGACCGTCAGGGTGGGGGTGACCAGCACGTCCAGGGCCTCCGGGACCCAGCGGCGGCACCACTTCTCGACGTACACCGCCAGGACCGCCGCGCCCAGCGCGCCCAGCACCCCGCCCTGGCCCGGCGACAGCGTCTGGCCGAACGCGTCGATCTTCGCGACGCCGGGGAAGACGATGATGGCCGCCACCGCCCCGCCGAGGATCGGCGTACCCCCGAACTCCTTCGCCGTGTTGAAGCCGACGAAGACGGCGATCAGCGCCATGAAGCCGCTCGCGATCGCCGCGAGCGCGGGCGTGACGGACGGCAGCCAACCGAGGTTGACCAGCAGGCCGTTGAGGCCGGCGATGATGCCGCAGCCGATGAGGGCGGGGATCAGCGGGACGAAGATGTTCGCGATCCTGCGCAGGAACAGCTTGAAGGGGGTGGCGTTGCACTCCTTCCGGGCCGCCTTGATCGCCGCGCCCTGCGCCGCCAGGTCCTCGGCGGAGTGGCCCGCTGCCGTCCGGCCGGCGCCCGGGGCCGGCTCGGGCGCGGAAGCCGCCTCGGCGACCAGCGCCTCGAACGCGGGCGTCACGCGCGCCACCGTCCCGGGCCCGAGGACGATCTGGTACGTGTCGTCCTCCACCACCCCGAGCACGGACGGCAGCGCCCGCAGGGCGTGGTCCTGGACGAGGGAGCGGTCCCGCAGGCCCAGCCGGAGCCTGGTCATGCAGTGGGCCACGGAGTCGATGTTCCCCGCGCCGCCGACGAGCGGGAGGATCGCGGCGGCGATGGCGCGGTTCTTGTCGTCTGTGCTCATGGGGTCGTGCCTTGCTGTGGGGGGAGGGGGGAGGGGGAGCGAGGGGGTGGGGGCTGCGGCGACAGGGCGGTGTCAGCGGGCGTGGAGCGCCGCCCGCAGATGGCCGGCCGAGTCCGTCAGGCGCCGCGCGGCCGAGGGGGCGTCGATGTCGGCGAGGATCATCAGGATCGCCGTCTTCACCTCTCCGTCCGCCGCCGTGAGTGCCGTCTCGATCCGCTCGTCGGGCGCGCCGGTGGCGAGGGAGACGATCCGCCGGGACCTGGCCCGGAGCTTCTCGTTGGAGGCGCGGACGTCGACCATGAGGTTCCCGTACGTCTTGCCGAGCCGGATCATGGTAATCGTCGAGATCATGTTGAGGACCAGCTTCTGGGCCGTGCCCGCCTTCAACCGGGTCGAGCCGGTGAGGAGTTCGGGGCCGGTGACGACCTCGATGCCGTGTTCGGCGGCGGCCGCCAGCGCGCTGTCGGCGTTGCAGGACAGGCCGATGGTCAGCGCGCCC
>NZ_JBFASK010000023.1:0-29013 GCF_040677675.1 Streptomyces sp. NPDC053755
CGTGCGTGCCAGGCGTCGCGGGGCAGGCGGGACTTTCGAAACACGCCCTAGCCCTGCCCGCGGGCGGCGATCGCCTCGTACACCATGCCGACGAGCAGGTCGTCGGCGTCCCGGCGGCCGAACTCGGCGGCGGCGCGGGACATCTCGTACAGACGGTGCGGATCGGCCAGTACGGGCAGGACGTTGCCCTGGACCCACTGCGGCGTCAGTTCCGCGTCGTCGACGAGGAGTCCGCCGCCCGCCTTGACCACCGGCTGGGCGTTGAGCCGCTGTTCGCCGTTGCCGATCGGCAGCGGGACGTAGGCGGCGGGGAGCCCGACGGCGGAGAGTTCGGCGACGGTCATCGCGCCCGCGCGGCAGAGCATCATGTCGGCGGCGGCGTACGCGAGATCCATCCGGTCCACGTACGGTACCGGCACGTACGGCGGCATTCCGGGCATGTTGTCCACGCGCGGCAGTTCGTTCTTCGGGCCGACCGCGTGCAGGATCTGGATGCCCGAGCGCTGGAGCACCGGGGCGATCTGCTGCACGACCTCGTTGAGCCGCCGCGCGCCCTGGGAGCCGCCGGAGACCAGCAGGGTGGGCAGGTTCGGGTCGAGACCGAAGGCGGCGCGCGCCTCGGGACGGACCCGGGCCCGGTCGAGCGTGGCGATGGTGTGCCGCAGCGGGATGCCGATGTACCGGGCGTTCCGCAGTTTGGAGTCCGGGGTGGCGACGGCGACCCCGGCCGCGTAGCGCGAGCCGATCTTGTTGGCCAGACCCGGGCGGGCGTTCGCCTCGTGGACGACGATCGGCACCCCGAGGCGCTTGGCGGCGAGGTAGCCGGGCAGCGCGACGTAGCCGCCGAAGCCGACCACGCAGTCGGCCTTGGTCCGCTCGAGGATCTGCTCGGCCGCCTTGATCGTGCCGCGCAGCCGCCCGGGGACGGTGATCAGCTCGGGGGTGGGCCTGCGCGGCAGCGGGACGGCGGGGATGAGCGCCAACTCGTAGCCCCGCTCGGGCACGAGCCGGGTCTCCAGACCCTTCTCCGTGCCGAGCGCCGTGATTCCCACGCTCGGGTCCTGCCTGCGCAGGGCATCCGCGAGGGCGAGCGCGGGCTCGATGTGGCCGGCGGTCCCCCCACCGGCGAGTACGACATGCACCGAAATTCACCGCTCTCCGGACGGACGCTTCTTGACGCGCCGTCGCATCGACTTCCATCTCACCCCGGCCCGCTTGCCCCAGCCGGGGCGGCGCATGGCCAGGGCCGCTTTCGCGGCGGGCTCCTGTCGCGCGAAGGCGATCAGCAGTCCGACGGCGAACATGGTCGGCAGCAGGGCTGACCCTCCGTAGGAGAACAGCGGGAGCGGGACACCGGCGATCGGCAGCAGGCCGAGCACCGCACCGATGTTGATCACTGCCTGAGCCGTGATCCAGGTGGTCACACCTCCCGCGGCGTACCTCACGAAGGGGTCCTCCGTGCGTCCGGCCACGCGGATACCCGCATAGCCTAGAGCCGCGAACAGGGCGAGTACCGACAGCGTCCCCGCCAGACCCAGTTCCTCACCGGTGACGGCGAAGATGAAGTCCGTGTGCGCTTCGGGTAGTTGACCCCATTTTTCCACACTGGCACCCAGCCCGGAACCGAACCATCCGCCCGACGCCAGAGCGTAGATGCCGTGCGCCGCCTGCCAGCAGGGGTCCCCCTCGCCGCCGGGCTCGCTGGCCCCGATGCAGGCGAACCGCCGCATCCGGTTGGGGCTGGTCTTGATGAAGAGCAGCCCGATGGCGGCCGCGACGGCGAGGACGCCGGCGAAGAGCCGGGTGGGCGCGCCGGCGGTCCACAGCAGGCCGAAGAGGATCGCCGTGAGGATGATCGCCGTGCCCATGTCGCCGCCGAGCATGATCAGCCCGAGGAGCAGGAAGGCGCCGGGGACCAGCGGGACCAGGATGTGCTTCCACTGGGACAGCAGGCGCATGTCCTGTTTGCGGGCCAGCAGGTCCGCGCCCCAGAGGATCAGCGCCAGCTTGCCGAACTCGCTGGGCTGGAGCTGAAACGGTCCGCCCAGATAGATCCAGTTCTGGTTGCCGTTGACCGCGTGCCCTATCCCGGGGATCTGGACGAGCGCCATCAGGAAGACGGTGCCGACGATGAGCGGATAGGCGAGCGCACGGTGCAGCTTGACCGGCATCCGGGAGGCCAGGAACAGCAGGCCCGCGCCGATGAGCGCGGCCAGGAACTGCTTGCCGAAGAAGTAGGAGGGGGCGAGTTCGTAGCGCAGGGCCGTGATCATCGACGCGGAGTAGACCATCACCAGGCCGAGGGTGGTGATGAGCAGTCCGGCGCCGAGGATCACGTAGTACGCGGTCAGGGGGCGGTCCCAGGCGCGGCGCGCCTGCTCGTGCATCCGCCGTACCCCGCCGCCCGGGTGCCGTGGCGGCGCGGGGGCGCGGCCCGCGCCGCGCAGGGCGGACGGCCGCCGTGGTCCGGCGGTTCGGCTCGGCATGGTCGCTGTCCCCTCCGGTCGTGCCCGGCGCGGCCGGACCTGTTGGCTGGTCAGGTCAGGCGCGCCCGGTGGCGGCGAGGGCGCGGACCGCGTCCGCGAAGGCCTCGCCCCGCTTGTTGTAGTTGGTGAACATGTCCATCGAGGCGCAGGCCGGGGCCAGCAGGACCGTGTCACCCGGCCGGGCGAGCCGGGCCGCCTCCTGGACCGCCGCGGACATCGCCCCAGTGTCGGTCCGGTCGAGGTCCACCACAGGGACCTCCGGGGCGTGTCGCGCCAGGGCTTCGCGGATCAGGGCGCGGTCGGCGCCCATGAGCACGACGCCCCGCAGACGGGGCGCGGAGGCCCGCACGAGGTCGTCGAAGGTCGCGCCCTTGGCGAGGCCGCCGGCGATCCACACGAGGGGTTCGTAGGCCGCCAGGGAGGCCTGGGCCGCGTGCGTGTTGGTGGCCTTGGAGTCGTCGACGTACGCGACGCCGTCGACGTCCTCGACGTGCTCGATGCGGTGGGCGTCGGGCCGGAAGGCCCGCAGGCCGTCCCGTACGGCCTTCGGTTCGACGCCGAAGGCGCGGGCGAGGGCGGCCGCGGCGAGCGCGTTGGCGATGTTGTGGGGCGCCGGGGGCCGGACGTCGGAGACCTCCGCCAGCTCCTGGGCCTGCTTCTGGCGGTTCTCGACGAAGGCGCGGTCGACCAGGATGCCCTCGACGACGCCCAGCTGCGAGGGGCCGGGGGTGCCGAGGGTGAAGCCGATCGCCCGGCAGCCCTCCTCGACGTCGGCCTCGCGGACGAGGTGCTCGGTGGCGGGGTCGGCGGCGTTGTAGACGCAGGCGACCGAGTTGCCCTCGTAGATCCGGCCCTTGTCGGCGGCGTACGCCTCCATGGAGCCGTGCCAGTCGAGGTGGTCGGGGGCCAGGTTGAGCACCGCGGCCGAGTGGGCGCGCAGCGAGGGCGCCCAGTGGAGCTGGTAGCTGGAGAGCTCGACGGCGAGGACGTCGTAGGTCTCCTCGCCGAGGACGGCGTCGAGGAGCGAGACGCCGATGTTGCCGACGGCCGCGGTGCGCAGCCCCGCCGCCTCCAGGATCGAGGCGAGCATCCGCACGGTGGTGGTCTTGCCGTTGGTGCCCGTGACGGCGAGCCAGGGCGCCGCCTTGGGGCCGCGCAGGCGCCAGGCGAGCTCGACATCGCCCCAGATCTCCACGCCCGCCTCGGCGGCGGCGGTGAAGAGGGGCTTGTCGGGCCGCCAGCCGGGGGCGGTGACGATCAGCTCGGTGCCTTCGGGCAGGGTCGCGCCGTCGCCGAGGCGGACGGTGATCCCCTCGGCCTCCAGTTCGGCGGCCTGCGCCCGGGAGCGCTCGTCGTCGCCGTCGTTGACGACGGTCACGACCGCGCCGAGGCCGTGCAGGACGCGGGCGGCGGGGATGCCGCTCACGCCCAGGCCGGCGACGGTGACGCGCTTGTCCCGCCAGGCGGCGGCCTGCTGATCGGTGCTCACTTCTCTGATGCCCATCCCGCGTAGAAGAGGCCGAGGCCGACGATCACGCACATGCCCTGGATGATCCAGAACCGGACCACGACCAGGACCTCGGACCAGCCCTTGAGTTCGAAGTGGTGCTGGAGCGGCGCCATCCGGAAGACCCGCTTGCCGGTCATCTTGAAGGAGCCGACCTGGATGACCACGGACATGGTGATCAGGACGAAGAGGCCGCCGAGGAGGGCGAGCAGCAGCTCGGTGCGGGAGCAGATGGCGAGACCGGCGAGCGCGCCGCCGAGGGCCAGCGAGCCGGTGTCACCCATGAAGATCTTGGCGGGCGAGGTGTTCCACCACAGGAAGCCGAAGCAGGCACCCATGAGCGCCGAGGCCACGACGGCGAGGTCGAGCGGGTCGCGCACCTCGAAGCAGGCGTTGGGGTTGGTGAGGTCCATCGCGTTGGCGCAGGACTCCTGGAACTGCCACAGGCCGATGAAGGTGTAGGCGCCGAAGACCATCACCGAGGCTCCGGTGGCCAGGCCGTCGAGACCGTCCGTCAGGTTCACGCCGTTGGACATGGCCAGGATCATGAAGAGCGCCCAGACCACGAACAGCACCGGTCCGATGGACCAGCCGAAGTCGGTGATGAAGGAGAGCTTCGTGGAGGCCGGGGTGAGGTCGCGCTGGTCGGCGAACTGCAGCGAGAGGACGGCGAAGGCGATGCCGACGATCAGCTGGCCGGCCATCTTCGCCTTGGCCCGCAGGCCCAGCGACCGCTGCTTGACGATCTTGATGTAGTCGTCGAGGAATCCGACCAGACCCATGCCGGCCATGAGGAAGAGCACCAGCACGCCGGAGTACGTCGGGTCCTCGCCGGTGATGACCTTGGCGAGCGCGTACGCGATGAGCGTGGCCAGGATGAAGGAGATGCCGCCCATGGTGGGCGTGCCCTTCTTGCCGGCGTGGCCGCGCGGGCCGTCGTCCCGGATGAACTGGCCGTACCCCTTGCGGGCGAGCAGCTTGATGAGCAGCGGGGTGCCGATCAGGGTCAGGAAGAGCCCGATGGCCCCCGCGAAGAGGATCTGCCTCATCGGCCGGCAACCTCGCCCTCGGAGTCGAGCAGTGCCAGGGCGACCTGTTCGAGACCGACCGACCTCGAAGCCTTCACCAGCACGACGTCTCCCGGACGCAGTTCACTGCGCAACAGGTCGACCGCCGCCCGCGCGTCGGACACGTGCACCGACTCCTCACCCCACGAACCCTCGTTATATGCGCCCAGTTGCAGCCAGGACGCTTCCCTGTCCCCGACCGCCACGAGCTTGCTGACGTTGAGCCGGACGGCGAGCCGTCCGACCGCGTCGTGCTCGGCGAGCGATGCGTCACCGAGCTCGGCCATCTTGCCGAGCACCGCCCACGTACGGCCCCCCTGGGCCTGTGCGGCCCGGCCCATGGACGCGAGCGCGCGCAGGGCGGCTCGCATGGACTCGGGGTTCGCGTTGTAGGCGTCGTTGACGATCGTCACGCCGTCCGGACGCTCGGTGACCTCCATGCGCCAGCGCGACAGGGTGCCTGCCTCGGAGAGCGCGGTGGCGATCTCCTCCACGGGCATGCCCAGCTCGTGCGCGACGGCGGCCGCGGCGAGCGCGTTCGACACGTGGTGCTCACCGTACAGGCGCAAGGTCACGTCACTGCACCCGGTGGGTGTGTGAAGACTGAAAGAGGGCTGTCCGTTCTCTGTGAGCCGGACATTCTCGGCACGTACGTCGGCTTCCGGGTCCTCTCCGAAGAACGTCACGCGCGCCCGGGTCCGCTCGGCCATGGCCCGGACGAACGGGTCGTCGGCGTTGAGGACGGCCACGCCGCCCTGCTCGGCCGGGGGAAGCGCCTCGACCAGTTCGCCCTTCGCCTGGGCGATCTGCTCGCGGCCGCCGAACTCCCCGATGTGGGCGGAGCCCACGTTCAGGACGAGTCCGATGCGCGGCGGGGTCAGTCCGGTGAGATAGCGGATGTGACCGATGCCGCGGGCGCCCATCTCGAGGACCAGGTGCCGGGTGCCGTCGTCGGCCCGCAGCGCGGTCAGCGGCAGGCCGATCTCGTTGTTGAGCGAGCCGGGCGTCCAGACGGTGGGGGCGTGGCGTTGCAGGACCTGGGCGATCAGGTCCTTGGTGGAGGTCTTGCCGGCGGACCCGGTGAGCGCGACGACGTCGGTGCCGAGGCGTTCGACGACGGCGCGGGCGAGGGCCCCGAGCGCCGTCTGGACGTCGTCCACGACGATGGCGGGGACGCCGACGGGGCGGGCGGCCAGCACGGCTGCCGCGCCCGCCTCGACGGCACGCTCCGCGTAGTCGTGGCCGTCGACGCGCTCTCCGGGGAAGGCGACGAAGAGACTGCCGGTCTTCACCTCGCGGGAGTCGATGACGACGGGACCGGTGACGAGCACGGCCGGATCCGGTATGTCGGACGACTTCCCGCCGACGATGGTGGCGATCTCGGCGAGGGAGAGGGCGATCACAACTTATCCCTGACTGTTCTTGAGGCTGCGTTCCATCGCTTCGCGCAGGACCTGGCGGTCGTCGAAGGGGCGGACCACTCCGGCGATGTCCTGGCCCTGTTCATGGCCCTTGCCCGCCACCAGGACGGTGTCGCCCGGCCGGGCGCGGGCCACGGCCGCGGCGATGGCGGCGGCCCGGTCCGCTTCGACCAGCACGTCACCGCGCTCGTGGGCGGGCACCTCGGCGGCGCCCGCGAGCATCGTGGCGAGGATCGCGAGGGGGTCCTCGGAGCGGGGGTTGTCGGAGGTCAGTACGGCGGTGTCGGCGAGGCGCGCCGCGGCGGCGCCCATCGGGCCCCGCTTGGTGGTGTCGCGGTCGCCGCCGCAGCCGAGCACGATGTGGATGCTGCCCTCGGTGACCTTGCGCAGGGAGCGCAGGACCGATTCGACGGCGTCCGTCTTGTGGGCGTAGTCGACGACGGCGAGGTAGGGCTGGCCGGCGTCGACGCGCTCGAGGCGGCCCGGGACGCCGGGGACGGCGGCCACGCCGTCGGCGGCGGTCTGCGGGTCGATCCCGGCCACGGCGAGGGTGACGATCGCGGCGAGGGTGTTGGCGACGTTGAACGGGCCGGGCAGCGGCGCGGTGGCGGAGACGCGCTCACCCTGCGGGCCGAGGACGGTGAACGTGGAGCCGGTCGCGCCGATCTCGACGTTCTCCGCCCGCCAGTCGGCGTCCGGGTCGCCCTCGGCGGAGAAGGTGACGACCGGGACGGACGCCTCCTTGGCGAGCCGTCGGCCGTACGGGTCGTCGTGGTTCACCACGCCCTGTTTGCTGCGTTCCGGGGTGAAGAGCCGCGCCTTGGCCCCGAAGTAGTCCTCCATGTCGGAGTGGAACTCCATGTGCTCCGGACTGAGGTTGTTGAAGACGGCGACGTCGAAGACGCAGCCGTCGACCCGGCCGAGCACGAGGGCGTGGCTGGAGACCTCCATGGCGACCGAGTCCACGCCGCGTTCGCGCATGACCGCGAACAGGGCCTGAAGGTCGGTGGCTTCCGGGGTCGTACGTTCGGACTTGATGCGCTCGTCGCCGATCCGCATCTCGACCGTGCCGATGAGGCCGGTGCTGCGTCCGGCCTCGCGCAGGCCGCCCTCGACGAGGTAGGCCGTGGTGGTCTTGCCCGAGGTGCCGGTGATGCCGATCTGCAGGAGACCGGCGCCGGGCCGGCCGTAGATCTCGGCGGCGAGTTCGCCCATGCGGCCCCGTGGGTCGTCGACGACCAGGACCGGCAGGCCGGTCGCGGCGGCCCGCTCGGCGCCCGAGGGGTCGGTGAGGATCGCGACGGCGCCCAGTCCGGCGGCCTGGGCGGCGAAGTCCGCGCCGTGCAGCCGGGCGCCGGGGAGGGCCGCGTACACGTCCCCGGGGCGTACCGCCCGCGAGTCGTGGGTGATCCCCGAGACGTCTGCGGAGCCGGGGGTCTCGACTCCGAGCCGGGCGGCCAGGTCGCCCAGGGGTGTCGGGCGGGCCTGCTCCGGACGGGGCGGGGCGGTTCGGTACTGATCAGCGTGTGGCACGGCGGTGAGCGTACCGGGCGTACCCGGTGCGGGGCGAAATCGCGCCTCGGGGTCGTCGGCGTTCGATTTCCGGTTTCCGGAATCGGGGGTGATCGTTGTCACTGGTGCTCCCGAGGTGTCACTCGCTGGGCTTGAAGGTCACCGGCATCCGGGCCGGCTGGCTGCCCGTCGGCGCGACATGGAGTGTCTTGAGGGCGAACTCCATGACCTTCTTGTAGATGGGTCCGCAGATCTGGCCGCCGAAGTAGCTTCCCTTGGTGGGGTTCTGGATGGCGCAGTAGACGGTGATCTGCGGGTCGTCGGCGGGTGCGAAGCCCGCGAAGGAGGCGGTGTAGCCCTTGTAGCGGCCGAGTTCGGGGTCGACGCGGTTGGCGGTTCCGGTCTTGCCCGCGACCCGGTAGCCGGGGATGCGCGCCTTGGTGCCGGTGCCCTCCTCGTCCCCGACCACGGATTCCAGCATCCGTGCGACGGTGCCGGCGGTCTTCTCGCTGACCACCCGGGTCTGCCGGGGTGCGGGAGCCGGGGTGAAGCGCCCGTCGGGCCCCTTGAGGCCGCGGACCAGGGTCGGCTCGATCCGTACGCCCTTGTTGGCGATGGTCGAGAAGACCGAGGCGGCCTGCATGGCGTTGACCGAGAGGCCCTGACCGAAGGGGATCGTGTACTGCTGCGAGGTCGACCAGTCCTGGGGCTTGGCGAGGATGCCCGAGGTCTCCCCGGGATAGCCGAGTCCGGTGGGGCTGCCGATGCCGAACTTGCGCAGATAGGAGTGGAGGACGCGGTTGGCCTCCGGCTGGGTGGCGCCGAGCTGGCCGGTGGCCAGGATCGTCCCGATGTTGCTGGACTTGGCGAGGACTCCGTTGAGGGTGAGGTGCCAGGTCGGGTGGTCGATGTCGTCCTTGAAGAGGCGGTCGCCGCGGTGCAGCCGGTTGGGGACGACGACGTGGGTGTCGGGGGTGGCCACGCCCTCCTCCAGAACGGCGGCCATGGACATGACCTTGCTGGTGGAGCCGGGCTCGTAGGCGTCCTGGAGGGCGGCGTTGCCCATGGCGGCGGAGTTGGCCGCGGACAGGTCGTTGGGGTCGAAGCCGGGGGCGTTGGCCATGGCCAGGACCTCGCCGGTCCTGGTGTTCTGCACGATGACGTAGCCGCGGTCGGCCTTGGACTTCCGCACCTGGTCGGTGATGGCCTGCTGGGCGGCCCACTGGATGTCCCGGTCGATGGTCAGCTCGATGTCCGAGCCGGGGACGGCGGGGGTGCCCTGGGAGCCCGCGGTGGGCACCCGGCGCCCCCCGGACTGGGCGAACCTGATCTTTCCGTCCGTGCCGGCCAGCTCCTGGTCGAGCATGGACTCCAGGCCGCCGGCGCCGCGGCCCTCGGCGTTGACGTAACCCAGTATTCCGGCGGCGAGTTCGCCGTTGGGGTAGACCCGCTTGGTGCTCGGCTCGCTGAGGATGCCGCCGAGCACGCTGACGCCGTTGCCGCCCTCGGCCGGCGAGGCCTTCCGCTCGTACACCTTCTTGAGGTCCTTGATCTGCTTCCAGACCTGCGGTGTCTGCTTGCGGGCGAGCAGGGTGTAGCGCGACTTGGGGGTGCGGAGCTTCTTGACCAGCTCGGCGGGGTCCTTGCCGAGGAGCGGTGCCAGGAGCGCGGCGGCCTGCTCGGGGGCGTCGCGGACCTTGGAGTCCTCGGGGGTGAAGAGCTTCGGGTCGGCGGTGATGTCGTACGCGTCGACGCTGGCGGCCAGGGCGATCCCGGCCCGGTCGGTGATCTCGCCCCGGTCCGCGGAGAGGGTGAACTCCTGGTAGCGGTGCTTCTGCGCCTTGGCGGCGTACGCGCTGGCGTCGACGGCCTGGACCTGGAGCAGCCGGACGACGAACACCAGCATGACGAGGGTCAGTCCGAGGGAGACGAGCCGCAGCCGCGGCTTGGGGCTGCCGAGCCGGATGGTGCGGGCCTTGGGGCGCGCCGGGGGCCGCGGGGCGCGGCGCGGGGCGGGCCCTGCCGGCCGGCCCGCGGCGGGCCGGGGGCGCGTGGGCCGGGCGGGGCCGGGGACCGGGCGGCGCGGGGGCTCCTTGGGGGGCACTTCGGTCACCTGCCGGAGGTCGTCGGGGCGGGCGCGGGCGTGGTCGTCCTCGGCGTGTCGGACGTGCGGGGGGCGAACGGCGTGTCGGGCGACGCGGTCGCCGCGTTCGAGGCGTCCGGCGTGTCGGTCCGGAGGGCTCCCGCCGGGTCCTGGGTGGCGGCCGTGTTCAGGGTGGCCGCCGGGTCCTGGGTGGCGGCCGTGTTCGGTGTGTCGGCCGCGTCCGCCCCGGCGGTGGCCGACGGGGAGACCGGTGCGCCCGCCGGGGGCGTCGGGGTGGCCTGGCCGTCCGCGGGCACCGGCGGGGGCGGGGGCGCGGACGCCTTGGACGGCTTGCCGCGGACCGTGCCGTCCGGGTCGAGGAAGGCGGGGCTGCCGCCGGGGACCATGCCGAGCTCCCGGGCCCGCCGCTCCAGGGCGTCGGGCGCGGAGTAGTCGTCGACGTCCCGTTGGAGTGCCTGCTCCTCGTCGGTCAGCTCGGTGGTCTTCTTCTTCAGCTCGCTGAGCTTGAAGGAGCCCTGGTTGAGGGAGGAGTTCAGGAGCAGCAGCGTGATGAGGCCACCGCCGAGCAGAACCACGACGAGCAGGACGAAGGGGGTTCGGGCGGCGGTGCTGGGCCCCGACGGCATGAACCGCCCGAGCCGCGCGGCGCGCCCTTTGAGCGGCCCCTTCGTCGTCACGGCTGCCCGCTTTCCCTCGCCCGGCGTGCCTCGGTCACCGCTCGTCCTCCCGGATGCGCTCCGCCCCCCGGAGCCGGGCCGGGGCCGCGCGGCGGTTCTCGGCGATCTCCTCTTCCGTGGGGAGTTCGGCGCCACGGGTGAGGAGCTTCAGGCGGGGCTGGTAGCGCTCGGGGACCACGGGCAGGCCGGGCGGGGCCGTGGTCGCCGCGCCCGCCGCGAAGACCTGCTTGACCAGCCGGTCCTCCAGCGAGTGGTACGACAGGACCGCGATCCGGCCGCCGACCGCGAGGGCCTTCACGGCTGCCGGGATGGCCGCCTCCAGGACCGTCAGTTCGCCGTTGACCTCGATGCGCAGGGCCTGGAAGGTGCGCTTGGCGGGGTTGCCGCCGGTGCGCTTGGCCGCCTGCGGGAGGGAGTCGCGGATCAGCTCGACGAGACGGGCGCTGGTGGTGAACGGCTCCTTCTCGCGCTCGCGCACGACGGCGGAGACGATGCGCTTGGCCTGCTTCTCCTCGCCGTACGCCCGCAGGATGCGGACCAGCTCGCCGGGCGGGTAGGTGTTGAGGACCTCGGCCGCGCTGACCCCGGTCGTCTGGTCCATGCGCATGTCGAGCGGCGCGTCCTGCGCGTAGGCGAAGCCGCGGTCGGCCTCGTCGAGCTGCATGGAGGAGACGCCCAGGTCGAAGAGGATGCCGTCGGCCTTCGGGATGCCGAGCCGGTCGAGGACCTCGGGCAGTTCGTCGTACACGGCGTGGACCAGCGTGGCGCGCTCCCCGTACGGGGCCAGGCGCTCGCCGGAGAGCCGCAGCGCCTCCTTGTCCCGGTCGAGGGCGACGAGCCGCGCCTCGGGGAACCGCCGCAGGAGCGCCTCGCTGTGGCCGCCCAGGCCGAGGGTGCAGTCGACGACCACCGCACCGGGGCGCTCGAGGGCGGGGGCCAACATGTCCAGGCACCGCTGGAGCATCACCGGGACGTGTCGGTCGTTGCTCAATGCGCCCTCTCAGATCCGGCGCGGCCGGGACGTGTCACCGGCTCACCGGGCCCTACCGCCGCACACGCGGGGGAGAAACTGCTGAAATCGCTCAATGTCTCCGTGAACTTCGCGCCACTTTAGTCCACGGGCCCCGACGGTCAATCAACCGGCTGGCGCGTCGCGCGGGCGACCGGGGAGACCCGGGGGGTTCCGCGGAGTTCACCCCGATGGGCCCGGTCTCTCCTGCCTGTGGGTTACCTCACAACAAGGATCATTGACGTTCTTTGTCCCCTCTCACAGCGGGCCGGGGGGCGCTGTGACCATTACCGTCGATGTCATGTCGACCTCTGCGCACACCTCTGCCGACGCCATAGGTACCGGCGGCACGGTCACGGACCGTCTCGTCGAGGCCAACGCACGCTACGCCTCCGGCTTCACCGACCCCGGGATGGACGCCCGGCCCGTCCTGAACGTCGCCGTCGTCGCCTGTATGGACGCACGGCTCGATCTGCACGCCGCGCTGGGCCTGGAGCTCGGCGACTGCCACACCATCCGCAACGCCGGCGGTGTGGTCACCGACGACGTGATCCGCTCCCTCACGATCAGCCAGCGCGCGCTGGGCACGCGCAGCGTGGTGCTGATCCACCACACGGGCTGTGGTCTGGAGTCGCTGACCGAGGAGTTCCGCCACGACCTGGAGATGGAGGTCGGCCAGCGGCCGGCCTGGGCCGTCGAGGCGTTCCGCGATGTCGAGCAGGACGTCCGGCAGTCGATGCAGCGGGTGCGCACGTCGCCGTTCCTGCTGCACACCGACGACGTCCGGGGCTTCGTCTTCGACGTGACCACCGGCCTTCTCCGCGAGATCGACCCCGCGTAACCCGGCATACCCCGGCATAACGCTCGCACTTGTCCACAGGCAAGTGACACCGGGCGCCACGGGCAACAAGAATGCTCGGGTGACACCTTTCGGAAACCCTCCGGGACGGGTGTACGTGTTTCGGAGCGGGCCGCTCGTCGGCCCGCGAGTGGGCCGAGGAGGGCCGGGTGACGACCTATGACGATCGAGCGAGCCTCGCGGATCTGACCACGACGGCGGAGCGTGTCCGCCGGTCGGTGGAGGGTGTGATCGAGGGCAAGCCCGAGGTCGTACGGCTTTCGCTGACCGTGCTGCTCGCCGAGGGACATCTTCTGATCGAGGATGTCCCCGGCGTCGGCAAGACGATGCTGGCCAAGACGCTGGCGCGGTCCATCGACTGCTCGGTGCGCCGCATCCAGTTCACGCCCGACCTGCTTCCGTCGGACATCACCGGCGTGTCGATCTTCGACCAGCAGCGGCGTGACTTCGAGTTCAAGCCGGGCGCGATCTTCGCCCAGATCGTGATCGGCGACGAGATCAACCGCGCGTCGCCGAAGACCCAGTCCGCCCTCCTGGAGTCCATGGAGGAGCGGCAGGTCACGGTGGACGGGCAGACCTACGAGCTGCCGAGTCCCTTCATGGTGGTCGCCACCCAGAACCCCGTGGAGATGGAGGGCACCTACCCCCTCCCCGAGGCCCAGCGCGACCGCTTCATGGCCCGCGTCTCGATCGGCTATCCCAGTGCCGAGGCCGAGCTCCAGATGCTCGACGTGCACGGCTCGGTCTCGCCGCTCGACGACCTCCAGCCCGTCGCGCACGCCCACGACATCCTGAAGCTGATCGACGCGGTGCGCGGGGTGCACGTGGCCGACGCCGTCCGCCGGTACGCCGTGGACATCGTCGCCGCGACCCGCACCCACGCCGATCTCCGGCTCGGCGCCTCCCCCCGCGCCACGCTCCATCTGCTGCGCGCCGCCAAGGCGTCCGCCGCGCTGAGCGGCCGGGAGTACGTCCTGCCCGACGACCTCCAGGCGCTGGCGGTGCCGGTGCTCGCCCACCGGCTGCTGCCGACCACGCAGGCGCAGATGAACCGCCGCACGTCCGAGCAGGTCGTCCTGGACATCCTGCAGCGCACGCCCGTACCGGCCACCGCGCCGCCCGTCGGTCCGCCGGCCGGCCCGCTCTACGGCCAGCAGCCCGGCATCCGGCAGCTGTGATGACGACCGCTGCCGCGCCGGAGGGGCAGCGGGGTGACGACCGGGCCGTCCGGGCCGGTGACGACCGCGGCGGCCCACGGGCCGCGCTGAGCGGTCTCACCACCCGCGGCCGTTCCTTCCTCGCCGCCGGGATCGCCGCCGCCGCCTGCGCGTTCGTGCTGGGACAGGGCGACCTGCTGCGCGTGGGGCTGCTGCTGGCCGTCCTGCCACTGGTCTGCGCCGCCGTGCTCTACCGCACCCGCTACCAGGTCGCGGGCAGCCGCCGGCTCTCTCCGCACCGGGTGCCGGTCGGCTCGGAGGCCCGGGTCCATCTGCGGATGGAGAACGTCTCCCGGCTGCCCACCGGGCTCCTCATGCTCCAGGACCACGTCCCGTACATGCTGGGGCCGCGGCCCCGGTTCGTCCTGGACCGGGTCGAGGCGGGCGGGAGGCGGGAGGTGTCGTACCGGGTCCGCTCGGACCTGCGCGGCCGCTTCCCGCTGGGGCCCCTGCAACTGCGCCTGACCGACCCGTTCGGCATGTGCGAGCTGACCCGCTCGTTCAGCGCCTACGACACGCTGACGGTCGTGCCCCGCACCGAACCGCTGCCGCCGGTGAAGCTGGCCGGCGAGGCGGCCGGATACGGCGACGGACGGCAGCGCTCACTGGCACTGGCCGGGGACGACGACATCATCCCGCGCGCCTACCGTCACGGCGACGACCTGCGCCGGGTCCACTGGCGCTCCACCGCACGCTACGGCGAGTTGATGGTCCGCCGGGAGGAGCAGCCGCAGCGTCCCCGCTGCACGGTGCTGCTCGACACCCGCCGGATCGCCTTCCAGGGGGCGGGCCCCGACTCCGCCTTCGAGTGGGCGGTCTCGGGCGCGGCCTCCGCCCTGGTGCACATGCTGGAGCGGGGCTTCGCGGTGCGGCTCCTGACGGACACCGGCAGCGCGGTCCCCGGCGAGGGCGCCGAGGGCTTCGCGGGCTCGTCACAGGACGCGGCCGAGGCCGCGGGTCTGATGATGGACACCCTCGCCGTCGTCGACCACTCCGACGGAGCCGGTCTCTCGCGGGCGTACGACGTGCTGCGCGGCGGCAACGAAGGCCTCCTGGTCGCGTTCGTCGGCGACATCGACGAGGAGCAGGCGGCCCTGGCCGCCCGCATGCGGCGGCGCAGCGGCGCGGCGGTCGCCTTCGTCCTGGACAGCGGGACCTGGCTGACCGGCGGCGCGGTGAGCGGCGCGGTCGAGGAGCGGCTGCGGCAGCTGCGGGAGGCCGGCTGGACGGCGCTGGCCGTGCCCCCCGGGGCACGGCTCGCCGAGCTGTGGCAGCAGGCCGGAGGCATGTGGGTGGACGGCCCCGCGGGCGACTTCTCGGGAGGACGGTCATGAGCGGTCGCGCGCGGCTGACGCTCGGCGCCTACGCCGCCACGCTGATGGCGGCGGGCGCGCTGACTCCGCTGGTGCAGCCGGCGACGTGGATCTTCACGGCGGCGATCCTGCTGGCGGTGCAGAGCGGGGTCGGGGCGCTCACCCGGCGGGTCCCGCTGGCCAGGCCGGTGACGATCACGGCCCAGGCGGTGGTGACGCTGCTGGCGCTCACCCTGGTCTTCGCGCACGGGCACGCGCTGCTCGGGTTCCTGCCCGGGCCGGCGGCCTTCTCGCACTTCGCGACACTCTTCGAGGCGGGGGCGGCCGACGTCGGACGGTACGCGATCCCGGCTCCGGACACCGAGGGCATCCGGCTGATGGTCGTCGGCGGCGTGCTGCTGGTCGGCCTGCTCGTGGACACCCTCGCGGTGACCTTCCGCAGCGCCGCGCCGGCCGGTCTGCCGCTGCTCGCCCTCTACTCGGTCGCCGCCGGGCTCTCCGACGGCGGGGCGAGCTGGGTGTGGTTCCTGCTGGCGGCCACCGGCTATCTCCTGCTCCTCCTGGGCGAGGGCCGGGACCGGCTCTCGCAGTGGGGGCGGGTGTTCGGCGGCGCGCCGCGCTCGGCCGGCGGTGGCCCGGCGGCCGGCGACGGCGGACAGGTGCTCGCCCCGGTGCGGACCGGCCGGCGGATCGGTGTGGTCGCCATGGGCATCGCGCTGGTGGTGCCGGCCGCCCTGCCCGCCCTGAACGGCGGGCTGTTCGGCGGCCCCGGCGAGGGCGCGGGCACGGGCGGCAAGGGCGGCACGATCTCGGCGGTCAATCCGCTGGTCTCCCTCCAGGACAATCTGCGGCAGCCCGAGGACCGCGAGGTGCTGCGCTACCGCACCAACGCCGTCGACACCAGCGGCATGTACCTGCGGCTGGTGGCGCTCGACCAGTTCGACGGCACCTCGTGGAAGTCCTCGGTCCGCCCGATCGACGACGTGCCCGAGCGGCTGCCGCGGCCGGACGGGCTCAGTGACCAGGTGCGGTCGACCGAGATCACGGGCAACTTCGTCGCCTCGCCGTCGTACGAGCAGAAGTGGCTGCCGATGCCCTACCCGGCGGCCAAGATCGAGATCGACGGCCGCTGGAGGTACGAGCCGGCCGGCCGGATGCTCGTCGGTGACGACAAGCAGACCACCCGTGGCGCCCGGTACACGGTGACGAGCCTGGACGTGCGGCCGACGCCGGGCCAGCTGGCCGCGGCGGCCCCGCCGCCGGACAGGCTCCGCTCGGAGTACACCCGGGTGCCCGCCTCCCTGCCCGCCGACGTGAAGGCGACGGCCCTGCGGGTCACCGACGGCGCGCGCAACGACTACGAGCGGGCGGTGAAGCTCCAGGACTGGTTCGCCCGCGACGGCGGTTTCCGCTACGACGTGGACGTCGAGTCGGGTACGGGAGTGCGGGCGATCTCCCGCTTCCTGCAGCAGAAGGAAGGGTTCTGCGTCCACTTCTCCTTCTCGATGGCGGCGATGGCCCGTTCGCTGGGCATCCCGGCACGGGTGGCGGTCGGCTTCATGCCCGGCACCCCGCGGGCCGACGGTTCGGTCTCGGTGGGCATACGGGACGCCCACGCCTGGCCCGAGCTGTACTTCGAGGGGGCGGGGTGGACCCGGTTCGAGCCGACGCCGTCGCGCGGTTCCACCCCGGACTACACCCGTTCGCAGACGCCCACGGACACGCCGTCGGGGCCGGCGCAGCCGGAGACCAGCGCCTCGGCGCTCCCCTCCGCGGAGCCGAGCGCCTCGGACAGCTGCCCGCCGCAGCTGCGCCGCCAGGGCGAGTGCGGCCCCGACGCGGCGGCGGGCGGTGACACGTCCGGCGGCGGCGGGGCGGATGCGCTGAAGGTGTTCCTGCTGAGCCTGGGCGTGGCGGCGGTCGTGCTGCTGTTCCTGTCCCCGCTGCTGTGGCGCACGCGGGTACGGACCAGGCGGCTCGGCCTGCCGGGCCGCGCCGCCGAGGACGCGGCGGCGCGGACCCTGGCGGCCTGGCGGGAGATCAACGACACGGCCTGGGACCACGGCGTGGCGCCGGACGAGTCGCAGACCCCCCGGAAGACGGCGGCGCGGATCGTCCGTGTGGGCAGGCTGGAGGACGAGGCGGCGAACGCGGTGCACCGGGTGGCTCGCGCGGTGGAGGAGGTCCTCTACGCCCCGAGCCCGCGCCCGGCCGTGGGGCTGACGGAGGAGGTGGGCCTGGTCAGGTCCGGCTTCCACGCGGCTTCCGGCCGCCGCGCCCGGCTGCGGGCACTGCTCGTCCCGCGCTCGGCCGTACGGGTGCTGTGGGGCGCCTCGGCCCGCTGGTCGGCCCTCGGGGACCGCTGGTCGTCCTGGCGTCAGGGTGTGACGGCCCGCGCGGGGACGGCGTTCCGCAAGGTGTCCCGCCAGCGCGGCTAAGCCCGGCTCCCGCGTCTTGCGGCCCCGCCCCCGAGCCGTCGGGGGGCGGGGCCGCGGCCGTCCGCGGTGAGGCGGCCCGGTCGGCGGGTGTCCCCCGCGCCGGTCACCAGGCCCCCACACACGACGAGCCCCGCGGGGTCGGGCACCTTGGCGGTGCCGGCCCGCGGGGCTCGGGGTCGTATGGGGCCCGTACGGCCCTCGCTCACGGGGCCGTCAGTGGCCGCCGCCCTGCTGCTCGTCCCGGCGGCGCTGCCACCGTTCCTCGATGCGGTGCATCATCGAGCGACGCTGTCGGGCCTGACGGCCGCCGGCCGCTCCACCCGCCGCCTGCTGCTCGCCCGGCTTGGGCGCCTTGCGCCAACCGGTGACGGCCAGAACCGCGCAGCCCAGCATGACGAGGAATCCCACCACGCTGATCCAGATCTGCTGTGCGACCATTCCGGCCATGAGGAGCGCGATACCCACCAGAAAGCCGACGACTGCCTGGTAGACCCGTCGCCGGGTGTACGTACGCAGTCCGCTTCCCTCGAGCGCTGTCGCGAACTTGGGATCTTCGGCGTACAGCGCTCGCTCCATCTGCTCGAGCATTCGCTGCTCGTGCTCCGAGAGCGGCACGGAGTCCTCCTAGTCGTCGGTCGCGGGGGCGACCGGTATGCGGCCCTTTCAGGATAGGCAGGGAATCGCCCCCGTGAAACCCGCCCTCAACGCCAAATCGCCATTCCGGGCCGCCATGCGGTTCGGTTGCTGAGGCGTTGATTCCCCAGCGCCCTACCTGTCATGCCGGATGGTGTGCCTCGATCATACGGGGCGAAGCCCCGGACCGGAGGGTCTGTGGCGTACTCCATGTGCGGCTGCGTCGCTGATCAGCCGGTTGCGCGCCCTTCCGGGCCCGGAGAGGGCGCGCACCGCCGGCCGGGTGTCAGGCTCGCTTGTCGCCCAGGACGTGCAGCTGGGTGGCGATGGCGTGGAAGGACGGCAGCTCCGCGGCGGCCGCCTCCAGCTTGAGCAGAGCCTCCGCGGCGCCCGGTTCGGTGTCCACCAGGACGCCCGGGACCAGGTCGGCGAAGACCCGGACGCCGTGCACGGCGCCGACGTCCAGACCGGCCCCGGCCGCCAGTGCGGTGAGCTGGTCCGCGGTGAAGCGGCGGGGCACCGGGTCGCCGTCGCCCCAGCGCCCTTCGGGGTCGCTCAGGGCGTTGCGGGCCTCGGTGAAGTGGCCGGCGAGGGCCCGGGCGAGGACGGCGCCGCCGACACCCGCGGCGAGCAGGCTCAGCGCGCCGCCGGGGCGCAGTGCGGCGACCGCGTTCCGCACGCCCTCGGCCGGGTCGTCGACGTACTCCAGGACGCCGTGGCACAGCACCACGTCGTAGTTCTCGGGGGCCACGACGTCGAACAGGCCGCGGATGTCGCCCTGGACGCCTTCGACGAGGTCGGCGACACCGGCCTCGGCGACGCGCCGCTCCAGGGCGAAGAGGGCGTTCGGGCTCGGGTCGACGACGGTGACCCGGTGGCCCAGACGGGCCACCGGGACGGCGAAGTTCCCGGAGCCGCCGCCTGTGTCGAGGACGTCCAGACAGTCCTTCCCGCCGGCCTTGGCCCGGCGGTCGAGGGCGTCCTTGAGGACGTCCCAGACGACGGCGGTACGAAGGGAGGCGCGCGAGGGTCGCGACGACGTCTCTCGACCGAAGACAGGGGAAGGGTCCGACACGGCTGCTGACTCCTCGGTGACGGGTACGAACGCTCCCCACCCTATGGCCTCGCGCGCGAACTCCCGATCACCGCGCGGCCCCGTCGGCCCGGGGCTGGCGGGGCAGTACCGGCTGGAGCGCGAGGAGCCGCTCGACCAGCCGCAGGAACATGGCGGCGTCCCTGATCAGGTCGTCGGCTTCCCGCCGGCTCGCGGCGCCCGCGATCCCCGCCTCGGCCCGCGCCCGCCGCTCGGCTCCGGAGGCGAACAGGGCGCTCCACTCGGTCAGCTCGGGCGCGATCTCCGGGAGCACCTCCCAGGTGCTGCGTATGCGCCGGCGCCCGCGCGGGTCTGCCTCGGGCCTGCCCCGGGCGGCGAGCACGGCCGCGGCCGTGCGCAGGGCGGCGAGGTGGGCGGTGGCGTACCGCTCGTTGGGCTCGGCGGACGCGGTCGCCTCGTCGAGCCCGGCGTGCGCCTTGGCGAGCAGGTCGAGGGCGGCGGGCGGGGCGGTGGCGCGGCGCAGGACGGGGTGGATGTCGGTGGGCGGTCCGACCAGTGCGGGGGCGGGGCGGCCTCCCCCACGGCCTTCGGCGTGGGAGGTGCCCCCGGGACGGCGCCGGGGCGCGGCTGCTGCGGAGGAGCTGGCCATGACGAGCCTCCTGTCGTCGTGTGACGGCGCTGTGGCCGTATGTGTCCATCGTGCAGGGCGCCACTGACAATCCGGCTGACCTGGGCTTTTGCCTCAACCTCCGTTCGGCGGTAAGTTTTTGCACTGACCGGTCAGTGCAAAATCAGAAGGGGGTGGATCCGTGGCAGCGCATGCGGAGGAGCCACAGGGCGCCGCCGTCGTCGCGGACGGATTCGGACTGAAGGGGCCACGCGGCTGGGCCTTCCGCGAGGTCGGCTTCCGGGCGGACCCGGGGGCCCTCGTCGCGATCGAGGGCCCGTCCGGTTCGGGCCGCACCTGTCTCCTGCTCGCCCTCACCGGCCGGATGAAACCCCACGAGGGCCACGCCGAGGTCGCCGGGCACCGGCTCCCCCGGCACATGGGGGCCGTGCGCCGGATCAGCGCGCTCGGCCCGGTCCCGGGCGTCAGCGACCTCGACCCGGCGTTCACCGTCGACGAGCACCTGCGCGAGCGGGCGCTGCTCCAGCGCCGCTTCGACGGTTCCCTCCGGTCCCTGCTGCGCCCGCCCGGGGAGCGGGCCGCCGACGCGCGGACCCGGATCCAGGAGGCGCTGAAGGCCGCCGGGCTCGACCCGGCCACCCTCCCGAAGGCGGGGAGGACCTCCGTACGGGATCTGGAGCGCCTGGAGGCCCTGCGCCTCTCCGTCGCCCTGGCCCTGATCGGCAGGCCCCGGCTGCTCGCCCTGGACGACACCGACCTCAAGCTCTCGGACACCGACCGGGCCGCGGGCTGGTCGCTGCTGCGCTCGATCGCCGACGCCGGCACGACCGTCCTCGCCGTGTGCAGCGAGGCCCCCGAGGGCGCCCTGAGGGTCACCACGGCGTCCCGCACGACCGGCACCACGGGCGGCGACGCCACCGACGCTGCCGTCCCTGACGCAGCCGACGAGAGCGACGCCGGGACCGCTCAGGACACCGCCGAGGAGCGGACGGGCGAGGCGCCCGCACAGGACACCGCCCAGAAGCCCGGCACCGAGGAGACCGGCACCGAGGACCGCGGTGGCGACGCGCCCGGTGACCCGGACGCGGCCGCCGCCGGGAAGAACGCCGCAAAGAGGAAGACCGCCGGGAAGAACGCCGCCGAGGACACCGCCGAGGCGGGCGACGGCGACGCCGACACCATCGAGGAGGGGGCGGCCGATGCGCTCGCCGAAACTGGCCGCGCTTGAGCTGAAGCGCTTCGGCAGGGGCAAGCTGCCGCGGGCCGCGCTCGTCGCGATCCTGCTGCTGCCGCTGCTCTACGGCGCGCTGTACCTCTGGTCCTTCTGGGATCCCTACAGCAGGCTCGACCGGATACCCGTCGCGCTCGTCAACGAGGACCGGGGCGCCACGACCGGCGGCACGAAGGTCCACGCGGGCGACGACATCACCAAGGGGCTGCGCGAGAGCAAGGTATTCGAGTGGCACGAGGTGAGCGACGCCGAGGCCCGCGAGGGCGTGGAGGACGGCACGTACTACCTCTCGCTCACCATGCCCGCCGACTTCAGCACCCGGATCGCGTCCAGCTCCGGCGACGCCCCGGAGACCGGCGCGCTGAGGGTCCGTACGAACGACGCCAACAACTACATCGTCGGGCAGATCTCCCGGACGGTGTTCTCCGAGGTCCGCACCGCGGCCTCCACCAAGTCCTCGCGCTCCTTCCTCGACCGGATCTTCATCTCCTTCTCCGACATCCACGACGCGACCGAGAAGGCCGCGCGGGGCGCCGGACAGCTCAAGGCGGGCGCGGACAAGGCCAAGAAGGGCTCCAAGAGCCTGGCCGACGGGCTGAAGACCGCGAAGGAGGGAAGCGGCGACCTGGCCTCCGGTCTCAGGAAGCTGGACAAGGGCGCCGCCGACCTGGAGACCGGCTCCCGGCAGGTCGCCGACGGCACCAAGGCCCTCGCCGACAAGGTCAACGGCAAGGCCGCGCAGGTCCGCCCCTACCTGAAGAACAACGGCAAGGCGATCGGTGACACCGCCCGCCTGGTGGCCGACTCCACCGCGGCCGTGCGCCACGACCTCGACGACCTGGTCAGGCGCGCCCCGATCGCCCGCAGCGCCGCCCACCTCGCCGACGACACGCTCGAGAAGGTCCACCGCGAGCAGTGCGTGGACAAGCCGCTCCCGGACCCGAAGGCGTGCCCGGCCCTCAAGGAGGCCAAGGTCGCGGCCGACGACGTGGCGAAGATCGCCGACGACCTGCACGAGCTGACCAAGGACAGCACGGGTGACCTGAAGAAGCTCGACGGCCGGCTCGCCACCCTGCAGAAGCAGGCCGAGGACCTCGCCAAGGCCGCGCCGACCCTCGAGGAGGACCTCGACGGCGCCGTCGCCAAGATCAACAAGCTCAACACCGGGGCACAGAAGGTCGCCAAGGGAGCCGACGAGCTGCACACCGGCCTCACCACCGCCAAGACCGGCTCCAAGAACCTCGACACCGGTGTCGGCAAGCTCAAGAAGGGCGCGGGCGACCTCGACGGCGGCCTGTTCAAGCTGGTCGACGGCTCGGGTGAGCTGGCCGGCGGGCTCAAGGACGGGGTCGCCAGAATCCCGGACTACGACAAGCAGGACCGCGACCGCCGTACGGAGGTCATGGCCGACCCCGTCGAGCTCGCCTCCCAGTCGCTGCACAAGGCGCCCAACTACGGCACCGGCTTCGCCCCGTACTTCATCCCGCTCTCCCTCTGGGTCGGCGCGATGGTGGCGTACATGCTGATCCAGCCGCTCAACCGGCGCGCCCTGGCCGCCGGGGCCTCGGCCTGGCGGATCGCGCTGGCCGGGTGGCTCCCCGTCGCGGCGATCGGGCTGCTCCAGGTCGCCGCCCTGATGTCGGTGCTGCACTGGGGCCTCGGTCTGAAGATGGCCACGGCGGCCGGCACGGTCGGTTTCCTGGCCCTGGTGACCTGCTGCTTCGCCGCGATCATCCAGTGGCTGAACGCCCGCTTCGGCGCGGCGGGACGGATCCTCGTCCTCGCCGTGCTGATGCTGCAGCTGACCTCGGCGGGCGGTACGTACCCCGTGCAGACCAGTCCGGGCTTCTTCAACGCCATCCACCCCTTCCTGCCGATGAGCTACGTGGTCGAGGCCCTGCGGCGACTGATCACGGGCGGCGGGACCGGCCCGGTGTGGCAGGCGGTCGTGGTGCTGAGCGCCTTCACGGTGGGCGCCCTGGCGCTGACCGCCCTCTCCGCCCGGAGCAAGCAGGTGTGGACGCTGGACCGGCTCCACCCCGAACTGTCCCTGTGAGGAACGGTCCCGGTGACGGACTGTCCGGCGACGGACCGGTACCGGGACCCCGAGACCTGCCACACCTGTGAGAATCGAGCCCATGGACAGCAGCAGCACCAGACGCCGGGCCACGCGCGCGAAGCTCTACGAGGCCGCCGTCACCCTCATCGCCGAACAGGGCTTCTCGGCGACGACGGTGGACGAGATCGCCGAGCGCGCGGGCGTCGCCAAGGGCACGGTGTACTACAACTTCAAGAGCAAGACCGAACTCTTCGAGGAGCTGCTGCGGCACGGCGTGGGCCTGCTCACCGCCTCGCTCCGTGACGCCGCGGAGGAGACGGCACGGCGGGGCGGCAGCCGGGTCGACGCGCTGGACGCGATGATCCGGGCCGGTCTGGTCTTCATCGACCGCTATCCGGCCTTCACCCAGCTGTACGTAGCCGAGCTCTGGCGCACGAACCGGGCCTGGAACGAGACCCTCCTGGTGGTCCGGCAACAGGCGGTCGCCGTGGTGGAGGGCGTGCTCCGCGAAGGCGTCGAGGCGGGGGAGCTGAGCGAGGAGATCGACATCCCGCTCACGGCGGCGGCGCTGGTCGGCATGGTCCTGGTCGCCGCGCTCGACTGGCAGGCGTTCCAGCGGGAGCGCTCGATCGACGACGTCCACAGCGCGCTCTCCCGGCTGCTGCACGGGCGGGTGAGCGGCCGGTAGCCCCCGGGCCCGGTTCACCTCCGGGCGCCGAGAGCCGGGCACAGACGGCCGTACGTGATCCCCCGGCGCGCCACTCGCCCGGGGCCGGCCGCGCTCGAACGCGAAGACGCCGGTCCGGCGAGGCTCGATCCCCCCGAGCCTCGCCGGACCGGCGCTCCTCCCCCTTCCCCGTGCACCCCCGTGCCCCCCGTTGCGGCAGGTGCGCGGCCCCCATCCGCAGCCCCGTGTCCGCGGTTGCGGAGCCGCGCCCCTCCCGTGCTCACCACTCTGCCGTCCTCGCAGGTCACCGCCCATCCGCGCAGCTACTCATCCGGACGTCTGAGTACCCGTACTCACCCCTGCGTTCCCGACCTCACGCGCGGGGGGCGGCCGCTGGCTACGATCGCGTCCGTGTCCGTACTCCCCCTGGTCTTCACCAGTGGCTGGGCGAGCGGGATCAACGCGTACGCGGTGGTCCTGCTGCTCGGCCTCTTCGGCGCGACCGGCCTCACCGACGAGGTGCCCGAGTCGCTGCAGCGCACCGACGTCCTGATCGCCGCCGGGGTGCTGTTCCTCTGCGAAGCGGTGGCGGACAAGGTCCCTTACCTCGACTCGGCCTGGGACGCCGTCCACACGGTGATCCGCCCGATCGCGGGCGCCGTGGTCGGCGCGCTGCTCGCCGGGCAGTCCGGTTCGCTGCCGGAACTGGCCGCCGGCGCGGTGGGCGGCACCACCGCACTGCTGAGCCATCTGGTCAAGGCCGGGACGCGGATGGCGATCAACACCTCGCCGGAACCGTTCTCCAACGTCATGGCGAGCCTCGCCGAGGACCTCGGCGTCGCCGGGATCGTCACCTTCGCCATGTTCCACCCGGAGATCGCGGCCGCCCTCGCCGCCGGCCTGCTCGTGCTCGGCCTCGTGGCGCTGGGCTTCCTCGCCCACCGCATCCGCCGCTTCCTGCGCCGCCGGGCCCAGCGCCGGGAGGAGAAGCGGCCGGCGGCCTCCGAGGCTGCCGACAGGGTCCGCCACCCCGGCGGATAGGGTCGCTGACATGGCACGGATTGTGGTGATCGGCGCCGGCATGGGCGCCATGGCGGCGGCCGCCCGGCTGGCCGTGGCGGGCCACCGGGTGACGGTGTACGAACGCACGGAGACCTACGGCGGCGCGGTGCGCCGGTTCGAACGCGACGGGTTCGCCTTCGACACGGGGCCGGGGCTGCTCCATCTGCCCGCCGTCTACCGCGATCTGTTCGTCAAGACCGGCAAGGAGCCGCTGGAGGAGTGCGTCGACCTGGTCCAGGTCGACCCGGCGAGCCGTCAGGTCTTCGCCGACGGGACCCGGGTCGATCTCCCCAACGCCTCCCGCGCGGGCACGGTCGCCGCACTGGACGGGGCGCTCGGCGCCGGCGCGGGGGAACGCTGGGGCGACTTCATGGTCCGGGCCCGCGAGGCGTGGGACCGCACCCGGCGCCCCCTTCTGGAGGAGCCCCAGCCCGCCGACCCCGCGGCGCTGGGCCGCGAACCCTACCCGGCGCTCAAGGCGGGCTTCCTGCGGCGCCCCACGACCACGCTCGCCGGGATCGGCACGCGGGAGCTGCGCGACTCCCGGCTCGCCGCCCTCCTGGACGCGTACGCGACGGCGTACGGCTTCGATCCCGCCACCGCCCCCGCGGCGGCCGCCGTCCTGCCGTACCTGGAGCAGACCTTCGGCACCTGGTACGTGAAGGGCGGCATCCGGGCGCTCGCGGACGCCGTGTACGCGCGGTGCCTGCGGCGGAGGGTGGAGTTCGTCTTCGACGCGGCCGTCCGCGACGTGCTGAAGGAGGACGGCCGTGCCACGGGTGTCCGGCTGGCGTCGGGCGAGGCCGTCGAGGCGGACCAGGTGGTCGCGGGCGCGCCCGTGCCGGCGCTCCTGCGTGACCATGTCGTCGCCTGGGGCGGCCGGGACGACCTGGCGCCGCACCATCAGGTCCTCGGTACGGGCCGGGTGACGGTCTGTCTGGCCCTGCGCGGCGCCCGGGAGGCGGACGCCGTGCACCGGACCGTCGTCCACGCGGCCGGCGAGCGGCCCACGGTGACGGTCCTGCGGCCCGGCGACCCGGCGCTGCGGCCGGACGACGGGCACGAGGCGGTGACGGTCACCGCGACGGTGCCCCTGCTCCCGGAGGGGGAGCGGGACTGGCGGACGGTCGCCGACCGCGCGGTCGCCCAGGCCGAGTCGGCAGTCCCGGACCTGCGCGGGCGCCTGCTGTGGCGGGAGGTCCGCACCCCGGAGGACACCCTGCGGGAGACGGGCACCGCCGAGGTCCCCGGGCCCGCGCTCGCCGGCGGCGCCGGAAAGTGGCTGCCCGCCCCCAACCGCTCCCCGCTGGCCGGGCTTCACCTCGCCGGCGGCTGGTCCCACCCCGGCGGCGGGCTCCCGCACGCCGGGATGTCGGGCGCCCTCGTCGCCGGCCTGATCGTCGAGGGCGCCGGCTTCCGCGGCTCGCGGTAGCCGAAGCGGAAGCCGCTCGCCCGGAGCCCTGCCCGCCTCCCGGCGGGCGGCGGGGCGCCGGTCCGACGGGCCGGTTCAGTACCGGTACTGCTGGTCGTTGCCGTAGTCGTGGTTCTCCTGGCCCTGCTGGTACGGGGGCTGTTCGCCGTCCCGCTGCTGCGGGACCCAGACGCCGCCGGGCGGGGTGTCGTAGGTGTAGGCGGACGCGTAGGGGTCGGCGTAGGGCTGCTGGCCGGGCGTGGCGTAGTCGTACGAGGCGTACTGCTGGCCGTCGATGCCCGGGCCGATGTACGGGTCGGAGTAGGCGGCGTACTGCTGCTGCCCGGAGCCGTAGTCGTACGCGGGCTGGTCGTAGGCGGGCTGCTGTCCGTACTGCTGCGCGTAGGGGTCGTAACCTCCGCCGCCGTACGCCTGGCCCGCCTCGGAGCGGGGCTCCGCCTGGTCGTACGCGCCGGCGTAGACGCCGTACTGGCCGGTGTCGTCGGGCATCGGCTGGGGCTCGTACACCGCGAAGTCCTCGGCGGCGGACGGCGCGGGCTCCACCGGCTCGTAGGCGAGCTCGGTGACCTCCAGCGTCGGACCGGCGGCCTCGGCCGGTGCGGCGGAGCGGCGGCGGCGGCTCGCGCCGGGGCTGCCGCCGATGGCCCAGCCGGTGGAGAAGCCGCGGCGGAAGGAGAGCGTCACATAGGTCTGCCCGACGGCGAAGGCGACGGCGCCGGCGATGATCACGGCGACCGACGGCAGCAGGACGCCGAAGACGACGCCGAGGAAGCCGCAGAACGCGAGGACGCGCCAGCGCAGCCGCGCCTTGTACTGCAGGAGCACCTCACCCAGCAGCCACAACGCCACGACACCGAACGCGATGTAGAGGACCGTCCACCCCATGCCCGCCCCTCTCCTACGGCCACCGCCGCGGGTCTGGGGCGGGTACGCCGGTCACGACTGCACGTGCAGTCCGAGATTCTCGTAGATCTCCAGCGTCGCGGTGGAGTTGTTCAGCGTGATGAAGTGCAGTCCGGGGACACCCTCGGAGAGCAGACGCGCGCAGAACTCCGTCGCGAACTCGATGCCAATGGAGCGTACAGCGGCCGGATCGTCCTTGACGGCGAGGATGCGTTCTTTCACGTCGGCGGGGAAGGCCGCGTTGCTCAGCTGGGGCAGCCGGTCGAGGGTCCTGACGTTCACAACGGGCATGACTTCGGGGATGATCGGCGTCTCGCAGCCGGCCTTCTGGACGCTGTCCCGCATCCGGAGGTAGTTCTCCGGATCGAAGAACATCTGGGTGATGGCGTAGTCGGCGCCGGCGCGGCACTTGTCCACGAAGTGCCGGATGTCCGTGTCCCAGTCGCTGGAGCGGGGATGCATCTCGGGGAAGGCGGCGACGCCGACGCAGAAGTCGCCGGACTCCTTGATCAGCCGGACGAGGTCGGCGGCGTACTGGACGCCCTCCGGGTGCTCGATCCACTCCCCGAGGGGGTCGCCCGGCGGGTCCCCGCGCAGCGCGAGCATGTTGCGGATACCGGCGTCGGCGTACTGCCCCAGGACATTGCGCAGCTCGGCGACCGAGTGGTCGACGGCGGTGAGGTGCGCCACCGGGGTGAGGGTCGTGTCGGCGGCGATCTTCTGCGTGGCCTTGACCGTCCCGCCGCGGGTGGATCCGCCGGCGCCGTAGGTCACCGAGACGAAGCTGGGCGCCACCGCCTCGATTCTGCGCAGGGCGTTCCAGAGGCTTCGCTCGCCCTTCTCGGTCCTGGGCGCGAAGAACTCGAAGGAGTACGAGCGTGCACCGGACGCGAGGATGTCGCGGACCGTGCGCGCGCGGTCCGAGCGGGTGGAAGCGGTACCAAGGGCCATACCGGCAGGTTAGACGGGGTACCCCCGCCGGCGAAGCGGAGTCCGAAAGATGGACATCGTCAAAAGACGGACGTCATCCGGAGATCCGCTCGCGGACCCGCTTGGCCAGGCGGGCCGTGGCCGCGGCCGGGTCGTCGGCCTCGGTGATCGCCCGGACGACGACGATCCGGCGGGCCCCGGCGTCCAGGACCTCGTCCAGGGTGGTCTCGTCGATGCCGCCGATGGCGAACCAGGGCCGCTCCTGACCGAGGGAGGCGGCGTACCGCACGAGCCCGAGGCCCGGTGCGTACCGGCCGGGCTTGGTGGGGGTGGGCCAGCAGGGTCCGGTGCAGAAGTAGTCGACGCCCGGGGCGGCGACGGCGTCGTCCACCTCGGACTCGGCGTGGCAGGAGCGGCCGATCAGCACGTCGTCGCCCAGGACGGCCCGCGCCGCTGGGACGGGCAGGTCGCCCTGGCCCAGGTGCAGCACGTCGGAGCCGATGGCGTGGGCGACATCGGCCCGGTCGTTGACGGCGAGCAGCGTGCCGTGGCGACGGCAGGCGTCGGCGAGGACGGCGAGGTGCTCCAGCTCCTCGCCGGCCTCCATGCCCTTGTCGCGGAGCTGCACGATGTCCACGCCGGAGGAGAGCACGGCGTCGAGGAACGCGGGCAGGTCGCCCTGGCGCCTGCGGGCGTCCGTGCAGAGGTACAGCCGGGCGTCGGCGAGCTGCGCGCGTGGCGTGGACATGGGTGGTTCCCCCCCGGTCGGTGCGGTGGCGCCGTGGGGCCGGGCGGGCCGGCCCC
>NZ_JBFASK010000023.1:29023-56659 GCF_040677675.1 Streptomyces sp. NPDC053755
CGCTGAGCAATGGTTGTGGGAGTGGTAGTCCGCGGGGTCCCGGCGCGGGGGGGGGGGGGGGGGGGGGGCGCCCCCCCCCCCCACGGCGGCAACCTGTGCTGTCTTGGGTGCGTCAGACGGCGAGCGCCTGGGCGCGGCGCTTCACCTCCGTGCCGCGATTCTCGCTGAGGGCCTGCGCGGGCGTGCCCGGCAGGGTCGGGTCGGGAGTGAAGAGCCACTCCAGCATCTCTTCGTCGGAGAAGCCGTCGTCCTTCAGCAGCGTCAGGGTCCCGCTGAGACCCTTGACCACCTTGTCGCCCTGAATGAAGGCGGCGGGCACCTGAAGCGCCCGGTTCTCCCCGCGGCGCACGGCGATGAGCTGGCCCTCCTTGACCAGCTGCCGCACGCGCGTCACCTCGACATCGAGCATTTCCGCGATGTCGGGGAGGTAGAGCCAGGCGGGGACGAGAGCATCGATTCTTGCGTCAATCTCGGTCACGGGAACAAGCCTGCCATCTGGGGCTGACAGTCGGAAGTCGAGCCCCGGCGAGTGTCCCCCGACGAGCGGCCGGCCCGGGCCGGGAGAGACCCGGGCGGGCCTTGGCGGGCGCTCGTCAGAGGGCGGCACCTCGCGGGCGCTCGTCAGAGGGCGGCCGCCTTCAGGGGCACGGAGGGATCGGTGGCCCGTTCGGGATCGATGCGGGCGGCCGCCTCGATCAGCTTGCGGCCCTGGGCCAGGTCACGGGGGCGTCCGACGGCCAGCAGGGCGACGAGGACGCCCTCGCGGAGCCACAGGACGGACCAGGAGGCCCCGGCGGAGTCGCCGCGGCGGACCAGCGCGTCGGTGGTGGTGTGGTGCCCCGCGTACTGGACGAAGCGGCCGAACTGCTCGGACCAGAAGTAGGGCACCGGGTCGTAGACGTCGGGGGTCTCGCCGATGATGTCGGCCGCGACCGTGCGCGGCCCCTGGAGGGCGTTGTCCCAGTGGTGGACGAGGAGCCGCTCGCCGTACCGGGCGGAGGGGAAGGAGGCGCAGTCGCCGACGGCGTAGACGTCGGGCAGGGAGGTGCGCAGCCGGTCGTCGGCGGTGACCGAGCCGCCCGCGTCGAGGGCGACGCCGGAGCCGTCGAGCCAGTCCGTGGCGGGCCGCGCGCCGATGCCGACGACGACGGCGTCGGCGGCCAGCGGCCGGCCGTCGGCCAGGACGACGCTGCCGGTCTCGACGCGTTCCACGCGCGCGCGGGTGAGCAGGGTGGCGCCGCTCTCCTCGTACCAGCGGGCCATGGGGGCGGCGACCTCGGCGGGCAGGGCGCCGGCGAGGGGCCGGTCGGCGGCCTCGACGACGGTGACGGCGCAGCCGGCCTCGCGGGCGGCGGTGGCGAACTCGGCGCCGATCCAGCCGGCGCCGACCACCACGATGTCGTGGCGCCGCTCCAGTACGGGCTTGAGCCGCGCGGCGTCGTCGAGGGTGCGCAGGAGGTGGACGCCGGGCACGCCCTCGGTGCCCGGCAGGGTGACGGGGTGGGCGCCGGTGGCGATGACCAGCACGTCGTAGGGCACGGGCCCGGCCTCGGTGTCGACCGCGTGGTCGCCGGCGCGCAGGCCGGTGACCTCGAGGCCGAGGCGCAGCTCGATGGAGAGCGCCTCGAAGTCGACGTCGAAGGCCGAGTCCTCGGCCTTGCCCAGAAGGACAGCCTTGGAGAGCGGGGGCCGGTCGTAGGGCTGGTGCGGCTCGGCGCCGATGAGGGTGACCGGACCCGCGAAGCCCTGCTCGCGCAGGGCGACGGCGGTCTGCACCCCCGCCATGCCGGCGCCCACGATCACGACATGCTGCTGTGCCTGCTTCTGCTCGCTCACCCGATCACCTTACGCAGCTGACGCGCCGTCAGGAAGGTGGCCGCTCCCTCGCGCCGGGCCGGTCCCCCACCCGGCCCGCCTGCCCCGGATGGCCCGACCCGACACGCGCGTTCCCGAGGGCGGCGCCCGCGGGCGGGAGGCTCCCTTACCGGGCCCCGACGGCTGGGGATAGTCTGACCGCCAACGTAGAGCACTCGCGGGAGCCCGGACGCACCGGGCTGAGAGGGAGGCTGGCCGGCCTCCGACCGTACGAACCTGATCCGGGTCATGCCGGCGAAGGGAGGGGCTGGACGCCCATGCCATCACGTACGTCACACGTCCGTACGTCCTCGGACGTCCTCGTCATCGGGGGCGGGATCATCGGCCTCGTCACGGCCTGGCGCGCGGCGCAGCGCGGGCTGCGGACGGCGCTGGTGGATCCGGAGCCCGGGGGCGGGGCGGCGCGGGTCGCGGCCGGCATGCTCGCCGCCGTCACCGAACTGCACTACGGCGAGGAGACCCTGCTCGGCCTCAACCTCGCCTCCGCGCGCCGCTATCCCGACTTCGTCGCCGAGCTGCGGGACGTCACCGGCCACGACGTCGGCTACCGCTCCTGCGGGACCCTCGCCGTCGCGCTGGACGCCGACGACCGGGCGCACCTGCGGGAGCTGCACGCCCTGCAGACCCGCTGCGGCCTGGAGTCGGAGTGGCTCAGCGGGCGGGAGTGCCGTCGCCTGGAGCCCATGCTGGCGCCGGGAGTCCGGGGAGGGCTGCGGGTCGACGGCGACCATCAGGTCGATCCCCGCAGGCTCGCCGACGCGCTGGTCGCCGCGTGCGAGCGGGCCGGTGTGGTCCTCCACCGGAGCGTCGCCGAGCGGCTGACGGTGGTGAGCGACCGGGCCGCGGGCGCGGTACTCGCGGACGGGACGCCTCTCGACGCCGAGCAGGTGGTCCTGGCCGCGGGGAGCCTGAGCGGCCGGCTCGGCGGCGTACCGGAGGAGGTGCTGCCGCCCGTACGCCCGGTCAAGGGGCAGGTGCTGCGGCTGCGCGTGCCGCCCGCGTACGCGCCGTTCCTGTCCCGGACGGTGCGGGCCGTGGTGCGTGGAAGCCACGTCTATCTGGTGCCGCGCGAGAACGGCGAGCTGGTCGTCGGGGCGACCAGTGAGGAGCTGGGCTGGGACACCACCGTCACGGCGGGCGGGGTGTACGAGCTGCTGCGCGACGCGCACGAGCTGGTGCCGGGCATCACCGAGCTGCCGCTCACCGAGACCCGGGCGGGTCTGCGGCCCGGGTCTCCGGACAACGCGCCGCTGCTGGGCCCGAGCGCGCTGCCCGGGCTCCATCTGGCCACCGGCCACTACCGCAACGGGGTGCTGCTCACCCCCGTCACCGGCGACGCCATGGCGGAGGTGCTGACCACCGGCACGCTCCCGGACGAGGCCCGCCCCTTCACCCCCCGCCGCTTCTCTCCCGTACGTCTGGAGCAGCCCGCATGAACGTGCTGAACGTGTCCGTGAACGGGGAGCCGCGCGAGCTCGCGGGCCCCGTCTCGCTCGACGTCCTCGTGGCCACCCTGACCTCGGCGCCGTCGGGGGTGGCCGCGGCCGTCAACGAGACCGTCGTGCCGCGCGGCCAGTGGCCCGCGACCGTCCTCGGCGACGGTGACCGGGTCGAGGTCCTCACCGCCGTGCAGGGGGGCTGAGCGCGATGTCCGACGACACCTTCGTCCTCGCGGGGACGGAGTTCTCCTCGCGCCTGATCATGGGCACGGGCGGGGCTCCCAGCCTGGACGTCCTGGAGCGCTCGCTGATCGCCGCCGGCACGGAGCTGACGACGGTCGCGATGCGCCGTCTCGACCCGACGGTGCAGGGCTCGGTCCTCTCCGTCCTGGACCGGCTCGGGATCCGGGTCCTGCCGAACACGGCGGGCTGCTTCACGGCGGGCGAGGCCGTGCTCACGGCTCGCCTGGCGCGGGAGGCCCTCGGAACCGACTGGATCAAGCTGGAGGTCGTCGCCGACGAGCGGACCCTCCTGCCGGACGGGGTGGAGCTGCTGGACGCGGCCGAGACGCTGGTGGACGACGGCTTCACGGTCCTGCCCTACACCAACGACGACCCGGTGCTCGCGCGCAAGCTGGAGGACGTGGGGTGCGCGGCGATCATGCCGCTGGGTTCGCCGATCGGCTCCGGGCTCGGGATCCGCAATCCGCACAACTTCCAGCTGATCGTGGAGCGGGCCGGGGTGCCGGTGATCCTGGACGCGGGCGCGGGGACGGCCTCGGACGCGGCGCTCGCGATGGAGCTGGGGTGCGCGGCGGTGATGCTGGCGTCGGCGGTGACCCGGGCGCACGAGCCGGTGCTCATGGCGTCGGCGATGCGGCACGCCGTCGAGGCGGGCCGGCTGGCCCGGCGGGCGGGCCGCATCCCCCGCCGCCACTTCGCCGAGGCCTCGTCCCCCGTGGAGGGCCGCGCCGTCCTCGACCCGGAGCGTCCGGCGTTCTGACGAGGTGATCCGCCTCACCCCCGTCCCGTCACAGGTGCGCTGCAGTCCACGGTGGCGGGGACGGGGCGTCCGCCGGGGCTCGTAAACTCGGGGCCGTGGACACGACCCTTCAGGACCCTCTCGTCGGGCGGCTGCTCGACGGCCGCTACCGCGTCGAGGCGCGCGTCGCCGTCGGCGGGATGGCCACGGTCTACCGGGCCGTCGACACCCGCCTCGACCGGGTGCTCGCGCTCAAGGTGATGCATCCGGCGCTGGCGACGGACGTCACCTTCGTCGAGCGGTTCATCCGCGAGGCGAAGTCCGTGGCGCGGCTCTCCCACCCCAACGTGGTCGGGGTCTTCGACCAGGGCGCGGACGGCGCGTACGTCTACCTCGCGATGGAGTACGTCGCGGGCTGCACGCTGCGGGACGTGCTGCGCGAGCGCGGAGCCCTGCAGCCCCGGGCCGCGCTCGACATCCTGGAGCCCGTGCTCGCGGCGCTCGGCGCCGCGCACCGGGCCGGTTTCGTGCACCGCGACATGAAGCCGGAGAACGTCCTGATCGGGGACGACGGCCGGGTGAAGGTCGCCGACTTCGGTCTCGTACGGGCCGTGGGCTCGGCCACGAACACCACCGGCTCCGTCCTCGGCACCGTCTCGTACCTCGCCCCCGAGCAGATCGAGCACGGTACGGCCGACACCCGCGCCGACGTGTACGCCTGCGGTGTCGTGCTCTACGAGATGCTGACCGGCGGCAAGCCGCACGGCGGCGACACGCCCGCGCAGGTCCTCTACCAGCACCTGAACGCCGACGTCCCGGCCCCCTCGGCCGCCGTGCCCGGCCTCGCCGCCGCACTGGACGGGCTGGTGGCGTGCGCCACCGCCCGCGACCCCGAGGCCCGCCCGTACGACGCCGTCGCGCTCCTCGCCCTCACGCGGGAGGCCCGGGCGGCCCTCGACGACGAGCAGCTCGACGCGGTGCCGCCGCGGGCCCGTACCGAGGCGCTCGGGGCGGGCCACGACGGCTCCGAGGACCGGACCAGTGTGATTCCGCGCGCCGCCGTGACGCAGCACACGAGCCGGCTCGCGATGGAGCCGGAGCCCGGGCCGGAGCACCGGGCCGCCGCGGGTGCGGGCGCCGGCGCCCGCCGGGTGTCGCTCCCCCGCGGCCCCTGGCTCGTCCTCACCGTCGTCCTGGTGGTCCTGGGGCTCGGCGGCGGCGTCTGGTACATCAACTCCGGCCAGTTCACCCGCGTCCCCGCCCTTCTCGGCCAGAGCGAGGCCCAGGCCGCGCAGCGGCTCAAGGACGCGGGCCTGGACGTCGGCAAGACCCGGCGGGCGTTCAGCGAGGTCTACGAACGCGGGACCGTCATGGCCACCGATCCCGCCCCCGGCGAGCGCGTCCGCGGCAACGGCACGGTGACGCTCACCCTCTCCCGCGGCCCGGAGACCGTGAAGGTCCCCCACCTCAAGCGCAAGCCGCTCGCGGAGGCCAGGCGGATCCTGACCGAGGAAGGGCTGGCTCCCGGCGTGGTCGGCGAGGCGTTCAGCGAGGACGTCCCGCAGGGCGCCGTGATCAGCTCCGACCCCGAGCCCGGCACCGAACGCGCCCCCGACTCGGCCGTCGCCCTCGTCGTCAGCAAGGGCGTTCCGATCGAGGTCCCCTCGGTGGCCGGCGAGTCGGTGGCCGACGCCACCGAGACGCTGCGGAACGCCGGTCTCACCGTGAAGGTCGCCACCGAGCGGATCGACTCCCCGGAGCCGGCCGGTTCGGTCGCCGCCCAGTCCCTCGCCGAGGGCAGCCGCGCCGCCCGGGGCGACACGATCACCCTCACGGTCTCCAAGGGGCCGCGGATGATCGAGGTGCCCGACGTCACCGGCGAGCAGGTCGACGCGGCGCGCGAGCGGCTGGAGGGGGCGGGCTTCGAGGTGGAGGTCGAGAAGACCTTCCCCTTCCTCGGGGACACCGTCTCCGGCCAGTCCGTCGAGGGCGGCGCCACCGCCCCCGAGGGCTCCACCATCACCCTCAAGACCAAGGGACTGTAGGACTCATGCGCAACCCCGTCGGCGGCCATGTCCCCGTGGCCGGCGGCCTCGCCACGACCGGCCTCGCCTACGCCCGCGAGCTGGGCGCCGAGACCGTCCAGGTGTTCGTCGCGAACCCGCGCGGCTGGGCCACGCCGGTGGGCAGCCCGGTCCAGGACGAGCGGTTCCGCGCCGGCTGCGAGGCCGCCTCGATGTCGGCGTGGGTCCACGCTCCGTACCTGATCAACTTCGGCTCCCACACCGAGGCCACGGTCGAGCGGTCGGTGGAGTCGCTGCGGCACTCCCTGCGCCGGGGCCGTGAGATCGGTGCGAAGGGCGTGGTCGTGCACACCGGCTCCGCGACCGGTGGCCGGCCGCGCGAGGAGGCGCTGGCGCAGGTCCGGGAGCGGATGCTGCCGCTGCTCGACGAGCTGACGCACGAGGACGACCCCTTCCTGCTTCTGGAGTCCACGGCCGGTCAGGGCTCCTCGCTCTGCTCCCGCACGTGGGACTTCGGGCCGTACTTCGACGCGCTGGACCACCATCCCCGGCTCGGGATCTGCCTGGACACCTGCCACATCTTCGCGGCGGGTCACGATCTGACCGGTCCGCACGGCGCGACGCAGACCCTGGACCTGCTGGTGGAGACGGTCGGCGAGGGCCGGCTGAAGCTGATCCACGCCAACGACTCGAAGGATGTCGTCGGCGCGCACAAGGACCGGCACGCGAACATCGGGGCGGGCCACATCGGGCAGGAGCCGTTCCGCGCGCTGATGCGCCATCCGGAGACCGAGGGCGTTCCCCTGGTCATCGAGACGCCCGGCGGCAAGGAGTGCCATGTGGCGGACGTGGAGCTGCTGAAGAAGCTCCGCGAGTGACTCTTCGTTGAGGAATACCCCTAGGGGGTATACGGTTCCCAGAGAGGCAGGAACCGCTACCCGACGCTGGGGGCCCGCCATGGAGCACGAAGCGCACGACCACCACTCCGGCCACCTGAACCACGGCCGGCACGAGCCGCAGGACGCCCACCCCCCTCACGACGACGAGCACCGGCATGGGCACCGGCACCACGGCGGCGGCGAGACCTCCTGGTCCACGGCCGCGAAGGCGACGCTGCACTGCCTCACCGGATGCGCCTTCGGCGAGGTCCTCGGCATGATCATCGGCACGGCGCTCGGCTGGGGCAACGCCCCGACGATGGCGCTCGCGATCGCCCTGGCCTTCCTCTTCGGCTACTCCCTGACCCTCTGGGCCGTCCTGCGGGCCGGGCTCTCGCCGAAGGCGGCCGTCGGCGTCGCGCTCGCCGCCGACACCCTCTCCATCACCGTGATGGAGATCGTCGACAACGGCGTCCTGCTGCTGGTGCCGGGCGCCATGGACGCGCACCTGTCGGACGCGCTCTTCTGGGGCGCCCTCGCCTTCGCCTTCCTGGTCGCCTTCCTGATCACCACACCGGTCAACAAGTGGATGATCGGCCGGGGCAAGGGCCACGCGGTGGTGCACCGCTACCACCACTGAGACCGGCCGGGAGCGCGCGCCGCGCGACGGCCCGGGACGCCTACAGCTCCGGGCCGTCGCCCGGCTCCTCCTGATAGGAGTAGCGCTGCTCGGTCCACGGGTCGCCGATGTTGTGGTAGCCGCGCTCCTCCCAGAAGCCGCGGCGGTCGGCGGTCATGTACTCCACGCCCCGGACCCACTTGGGCCCCTTCCACGCGTACAGGTGGGGGACGACGAGCCGCAGCGGGAAGCCGTGCTCGGCGGTGAGCAGCTCCCCGTCCTTGTGGGTGGCGAAGATCGACCCCTCGGCGGCGAAGTCGGAGAGCCGCATGTTGGCGCTGAAGCCGTACTCGGCCCAGACCATCACGTGCGTGACGTTCGCGGCCGGCGGGGCGAGCTCCAGGACGTGCCGGGCGGGGACCCCGCCCCATTCGGCTCCGAGCATGCTGAACTTCGTCACGCAGTGCAGGTCGGCGACCACCGTGGAGAACGGCAGCGCCGAGAACTCCTCGTGGTTCCAGCACCGCTTGTCGCCGTCGGCGGTCGCTCCGAAGACCCGGAACTCCCAGCGGTCCGGCTTGAACCTGGGCACGGGGCCGTAGTGGGTGACCGGCCAGCCGCGCTGCAGCCGCTGCCCCGGCGGAAGATCCGACTGCCCTGCTTCCCGGTGTACTCCGCTCTCCGGCTGACCCATGTCATCCATGGTGACAGACGGCGAGGGGTGGTCATGACCAGTGAGCGCCGGGGTAGGAGCCTTTCGGGGCAACTCCCACTAAGCCTGCACTTACTGGACGCCCCCCATCCGTGGTGCGAGGATGCGGCCATCCTGCCCAGTCATTACGTAGACATGCGTGGAAGGAGCCTCTGCGATGCAGGGCGACCCCGAGGTCCTCGAGTTCCTCAACGAGCAGCTGACCGGCGAGCTGACGGCCATCAACCAGTACTGGCTGCACTACCGCATCCAGGACAACAAGGGCTGGACCAAGCTCGCCAAGTACACCCGCGAAGAGTCCATCGATGAGATGAAGCACGCGGACAAGCTCACCGAACGCATCCTGATGCTGGACGGGCTGCCCAACTACCAGCGGCTCTTCCACGTCCGGGTCGGCCAGACGGTCACCGAGATGTTCCAGGCGGACCGCCAGGTGGAGGTCGAGGCGATCGACCGCCTCAAGCGGGGTATCGAGGTCATGCGTGCCAAGGGTGACGTCACCTCGGCGAACCTCTTCGAGGAGATCCTCGCCGACGAGGAGCACCACATCGACTACCTCGACACCCAGCTGGACCTGATCGAGAACCTCGGCGAGGCGCTCTACATCTCCACGCTGATCGAGCAGCCGAGCTAGCGCGCGGCCCCCCGCGGGCGGTCCGCGCTACGCGGCCTCGGAGAGCCCGTCAGGGACCGGCAGGTCGGTCGCCAGGGCGGGCATGCCCTGGTCCAGGAGCTCCCGTCGGGGGCAGTTGCCGCGCCCGAGGATGGCCTGGATGCGCCGCACGCAGGAGCCGCAGTCGGTCCCGGCCTTGCAGGCTGAGGCGATCTGGCGGGGGGTGCAGGCGCCCGCGTCGGCATGGGCCTTGACCTGCTTCTCCGTGACACCGAAGCATGAGCAGACGTACACGCGGTTCACCTCCCGCCGAGATCGATAAGGCTAACCTAACCTTACCCGGCGGGTCCGGCGCGTAAAAGCCCCGGAGACGACGGTGGGGCGCGGATCACATGGATCCGCGCCCCTTCGTCGTAGGAACGCACCTACTGATCGCAACACGTCCTAGTCGCGGTAGAGCTCCGCCACCAGGAACGCCAGGTCGAGCGACTGGCTGCGGTTGAGCCGCGGGTCGCAGGCCGTCTCGTAGCGCTGGTGCAGGTCGTCGACGAAGATCTCGTCGCCGCCGCCCACGCACTCGGTGACGTCGTCACCGGTGAGCTCGACGTGGATGCCGCCCGGGTGCGTGCCGAGGCCCTTGTGGACCTCGAAGAAGCCCTTGACCTCGTCGAGCACGTCGTCGAAGCGGCGGGTCTTGTGGCCGGAGGCCGCCTCGAAGGTGTTGCCGTGCATCGGGTCCGTCACCCAGGCCACGGTCGCGCCCGAGGCCGTGACCTTCTCGACCAGCTCCGGGAGCTTGTCCCGGACCTTGTCGGCGCCCATGCGGACGATGAAGGTCAGCCGGCCGGGCTCGCGCTCCGGGTCCAGGCGGTCGATGTAGGTCAGCGCCTCGTCGACCGAGGTCGTCGGGCCGAGCTTGATCCCGATCGGGTTGGCGATCCGCGACGCGAACTCGATGTGCGCGTGGTCGAGCTGGCGGGTGCGCTCACCGATCCAGACCATGTGGCCGGAGGTGTCGTACAGCCGGCCCGTGCGCGAGTCGGTGCGGGTCAGGGCACCTTCGTAGTCGAGCAGCAGCGCCTCGTGGGAGGCGAAGAACTCGACCGCGCGGAACTCCGCCGGGTCGGTGCCGCAGGCCTTCATGAAGTTCAGCGCGTTGTCGATCTCGCGCGCCAGCTGCTCGTAGCGCTGGCCCGAGGGGGACGACTTCACGAAGTCCTGGTTCCAGGCGTGCACCTGGCGCAGGTCGGCGTAGCCGCCGGTGGTGAAGGCGCGCACCAGGTTGAGCGTCGAGGCGGACGCGTTGTACATCCGCTTCAGGCGCTCCGGGTCCGGGACCCGGGACTTCTCGTCGAAGTCGAAGCCGTTGACCGAGTCGCCGCGGTACGTCGGCAGGGTGACGCCGTCGCGGGTCTCGGTCCCCTTCGAGCGGGGCTTGGAGTACTGCCCGGCGATGCGTCCGACCTTGACGACGGGCACGGAGGCCGCGTACGTCAGGACGGCGCTCATCTGGAGCAGCGTCTTGAGCTTGGCACGGATGTGGTCGGCGGACACGGCGTCGAAGGCCTCGGCGCAGTCGCCGCCCTGGAGCAGGAACGCCTCGCCACGGGCGACGGCTCCCATCCGGGCGCGCAGCTGGTCGCACTCGCCCGCGAAGACGAGCGGGGGATACGACTCGAGGTCCGCGATCACATCGCGCAGAGCCTCGGCATCGGGGTACTCGGGCTGCTGCGCCGCGGGCAGGTCTCGCCAGGTCGCCTTGGCGACGGCGTGGGAATCAGCGTTCACGGTCACACCCCCACAGTACGGGGCGACACCCGCCGTCCACGCCAGTGACCGCTGGGTGAGACGGATGAGACGGACACGACACGCTCCATGGGCTACGATCACCGCCATGTTCGCGCAGACGACCCGTAACTGGTGGTGGACCGCTCATCCGGCGGCCCACTGACTGCGCGTACTCGAACACGCGAAGGCCGCCCGAGGGGCGGCCTTCCTCGTTTTCCGGGCCGTTCCTCTCCGCTCCACGGAAGGAACGCACGATGGACCTGTCCCGTCTCCTGGACGACTCCTGCCCCCCGTTCGCGCTGCTGCGCCGCCGCACACCGGGCCGTGACCACGACACCGTCGAGGTGCTGATCGGCGCCGTGCACGAGGCCGAGCGCCTCGCGGACCTGCCGGTCGGCTCGCTGCCGACGCTCGCCCTCGTGCCCTTCCGGCAGATCCGCGAGCGCGGCTTCGACGTCCGGGACGACGGCACCCCGCTCTGCGTGCTGGCCGCCGAGGAGGCGTACGAGCTGCCGCTCGCCGAGGCGCTGGAGCAGCTTCCGGCCCACCGGGTACGGGTGGAGGGCGGTGGGTTCGACGTGCCGGACGCGGCGTACGCCGAGACCGTGCGGCGGGTGATCGACGAGGAGATCGGCTCCGGGGAGGGCGCCAACTTCGTCATCCGGCGCACCTACACCGGGCAGATCCCCGGCTTCGGGCGGCGGGACGCGCTGGCTCTCTTCCGGCGACTGCTCGCCGGCGAGCGGGGCGCCTACTGGACGTTCGTCGTCCACACCGGGGACCGGACGCTGGTCGGCGCGAGTCCGGAGGTCCACGTCCGGATGACGAGCGCGGGAGGCGACGGCGAGGCGGGCGGAACGGTCGTGATGAATCCGATCAGCGGCACCTACCGCTACCCGTCAGGCACCGCGCCGACCGCCGAGGACCTCCTCGCCTTCCTCGCCGACCGCAAGGAGACCGAGGAGCTGTCCATGGTGGTGGACGAGGAGCTGAAGATGATGTGCACGGTGGGCGACATGGGCGGGGTGGTGATCGGCCCGCGGCTCAAGGAGATGGCACATCTCGCCCATACGGAGTACGAGCTGCGCGGCCGCTCGTCCCTCGACGTGCGCGAGGTGCTGCGGGAGACGATGTTCGCGGCGACCGTCACCGGCTCGCCGGTGCAGAACGCCTGCCGTGTCATCGAGCGGCACGAGACGGGGGGCCGCGGATACTACGCGGGAGCGCTCGCGCTGCTCGGCCGGGACGGGAACGGCGCCCAGACGCTGGACTCCCCCATCCTGATCCGCACCGCCGACATCTCCGCCGACGGGGCGCTGCGGGTCCCGGTGGGCGCGACGCTGGTCCGGCACTCCGACCCGGCGGGCGAGGTGGCCGAGACCCACGCCAAGGCGGCCGGGGTGCTCGCCGCCCTGGGGGTGCGGGAGGGGCGGCCGGCGGACGAGCCGGTCCCGGCGCGGCGGCTCGCCGACGATCCCCGGGTGCGGGCGGCGCTGGACGCCCGGCGGGCCGGGCTGGCGCCGTTCTGGCTGAAGATGCAGGTGCGGTCGGCGGAGCTGACCGGCCACGCCCTCGTGGTCGACGCGGAGGACACCTTCACCGCGATGCTCGCCCATCTGCTGCGCTCCTCCGGCCTGGAGGTCTCGGTCGTCCGGTACGACGAGCCGGGGCTGCGGGAGCTGGCGCTCGCGCACGAGGGTCCCGTGGTCCTCGGGCCCGGGCCCGGCGATCCGGGGGACGCGGCCGATCCGAAGATGCGGTTCCTGCGGGGGCTGACGGCCGAGCTGGTCAGGGCCCACCGTCACGGTCTGCTGGGCGTCTGCCTGGGCCACGAGCTGATCGCGGCCGAGCTGGGCCTGGAGATCGTCCGCAAGCGGACCCCGTTCCAGGGGACGCAGATGCGGATCGACCTCTTCGGGCAGGAGCGGACCGTCGGGTTCTACAACAGCTTCACGGCCCGCTGCGACGACCGGGCGGCGACCGAACTGGCCCTGCACCGGATCGAGGTGAGCCGGGACGCGGCGACGGGCGAGGTCCATGCCCTGCGCGGTCCGGGCTTCGCGGGCGTGCAGTTCCATCCCGAGTCGGTCCTGACGATGGAGGGCGCCGGCATCACCGCGTCCCTGCTCGCCGCGGTGCTGGTCTGACCGCTGCCCGGGCCGGGGCGGGGCGGCTCAGGACGCCGCCGGGACCAGGACGTTCTCGCTGCGCCGCCCCGCGGCGTAGTCGAGGACGTTGCGGACGGTCGTGTCGACGATCTGGCCGACCGCGTCGACCGTGTAGTACGCCTGGTGGGAGGTGACCACGACGTTGGGGAAGGTCACCAGGCGGGCCAGGGTGTCGTCCTCGACGACCTCCAGGGACTTGTCGAGGAAGAAGAGGCCCGCCTCCGCCTCGTACACGTCGAGGCCCACTCCGGTGAACCGGCCGGCGCGCAGTTCGCCGACGAGGGCGCCGGTGTCGATCAGGCCGCCGCGGCTGGAGTTCACCAGGATGGCGTCGTCCTTCATGGCCTTGAGCGCGGCGGCGTCGATGAGGCGCCGGGTGGACGGGAGCAGCGGTACGTGCAGGCTGATCAGGTCGGACTCGGCGAGGAGCCGTTCCTTCTCGACGTACGCCATGCCGAGCTCGACGCAGGCCGGGTTCGGGGCGATGTCCCAGCCGAGCAGCCGCATGCCGAAGCCGTGGGCGATCCGGGTGAACGCCTCGCCGATCTTGCCGGTGCCGAGGACGCCCACCGTGCGGCCGCGCAGGTCGCGTCCCATGAGTCCGTCGAGCCGGAAGTCGAAGTCGCGGGTCCGGTTCGAGGCGCGGACGATCCGCCGGTTGACCGCCATCGCCAGCGTCCAGGCGAACTCGGCGACGGAGTACGGGGAGTAGTACGACACCCGGGCGACGGTGAGGCCCAGTCGTTCGGCCACGTCGAGGTCGATGTTGTTGAAGCCGGTGGAGCGCTGGGCGATCATCCTCGTCCCGCCGTCGGCGAGGATCCGCAGCACGCGGGCGCCGAGGTCGGCGTTGACGCTGGAGGACACGACGGTGTGGCCGACCGCGATGGGGGCGGTGTCCTCGGTGAGGAAGACGTCGAGGCACCGGACGCGGTGGTGTCCGTGGAACGCCTTCTCGATCAGCGGCTTCTCGTCCGCCTGCACTCCGAACGCCAGGATCTCCACGGAGCCCCTCCGGGGGTTTGCCGGATTTGTCTGGTCCCGGCGAATATACGGCCCCCGGAGGCGTCACGCGTGCCTCAGCCGAAGAAGACGCCCACCTCCGCGTAGAGCGCCGGGTCGACGGTCTTGAGGCGGGCCGTCGCCTCGGCGATCGGGACGCGCACGATGTCGGTGCCGCGCAGGGCGACCATCTTCCCGAAGTCGCCGTCGCGCACCGCGTCGATGGCGTGCAGGCCGAAGCGGGTGGCGAGCCAGCGGTCGAAGGCGCTCGGGGTGCCGCCGCGCTGCACATGGCCGAGGACCGTGGTGCGGGCCTCCTTGCCGGTCCGCCGCTCGATCTCCTTGCCCAGCCACTCCCCCACCCCCGAGAGCCGGACGTGCCCGTAGGAGTCGAGCGTCCCGTCCTTCAGGACCGCCTCCCCGCCCCGGGGCATCGCGCCCTCGGCGACGACCACTATCGGGGCGTAGGTGGCCTTGAAGCGTGAGGTGACCCAGGCGCAGACCTGGTCGAGGTCGAAGCGCTGCTCGGGAATGAGGATGACGTTGGCGCCGCCGGCGAGGCCGGAGTGCAGGGCGATCCACCCCGCGTGGCGCCCCATCACCTCGACCACCAGCACCCGCATATGGGATTCGGCGGTGGTGTGGAGGCGGTCGATGGCCTCGGTGGCGATGCCGACGGCGGTGTCGAAGCCGAAGGTGTAGTCGGTGGCGGAGAGGTCGTTGTCGATGGTCTTGGGGACCCCGACGCACGGGACGCCGTACTCGTCGACCAGCCGGGCGGCGACACCCAGGGTGTCCTCGCCGCCGATCGCGATCAGCGCGTCGACCTCGCACTTGGCGAGGTTCTCCTTGATCCGGCGGATGCCGTGCTCCGCGTCGAGGGGGTTGGTGCGCGACGAGCCGAGGATGGTCCCGCCGCGCGGCAGGATGCCCCGGACGGCGGGGATGTCGAGGCGGACGGTGTCGCCCTCGAGCGGCCCGCGCCAGCCGTCGCGGAATCCGGTGAAGGCGTAGCCGTACTCCTGGACGCCTTTGCGGACGATGGCACGGATCACCGCGTTGAGACCGGGGCAGTCGCCGCCCCCGGTCAGTACGCCGACACGCATGGAGGTCTCCTTCGCCGTGGCGGACGGAACGTACGACCTACGCTAGTAGTGACGTGGGTCACTCCGACACGGCACGGCGACTGAATCGCGGAGGAATCCTCAGGCGTCGTCGAGGCCACGCTCGATGGCGTAGCGGACGAGTTCCACCCGGTTGTGCAGCTGGAGCTTGCCGAGAGTGTTCTGCACGTGGTTCTGCACGGTGCGGTGCGAGATGACCAGGCGCTCGGCGATCTGCTTGTAGCTCAGCCCCTTGGCGACCAGGCGCAGGACCTCGGTCTCGCGCTCGGTCAGCTGCGGGGCCTTCGGCTCGTCGGTGCCGGAGGTGGTGGCCGGTTCGGTGGCGAGGCGGCGGTACTCGCCGAGGACCAGGCCCGCCAGGCCCGGCGTGAAGACGGGGTCGCCGACGGCGGTACGGCGCACCGCGTCGATCAGCTCGGCTGTGCTGGCGGACTTGAGGAGGTAGCCGGTGGCGCCGGACTTGACCGCCTCCAGCACGTCGGCGTGCTCGCCGCTCGCCGAGAGGACCAGGACCCTCAGCGCGGGGTCGGCGCCGACCAGTTCCCTGCAGACCTGGACGCCGGGCTTGGCCGGCAGGTTGAGGTCGAGGACGAGGACGTCCGGGCTCACCGCCGTGGCGCGGCGCACGGCCTGTTCGCCGTCGCCGGCCGTGGCGACCACGTCCAGACCCGCCTCGGCGAGGTCCCGCGCGACCGCGTCCCGCCACATCGGGTGGTCGTCGACGACCATCACCCTGATCGGCTCCGCCGCCCGCCGCTCGTCCGCCTGGGCGCGCGCCCGCTGCTCGCTCATGTCCGTTCACCTTCCCCCGTGGTTCCCGCGCTGCCGCGGGACCTTCAGTTCCACTTCCGTGCCCTGGCCGGGGACCGAGATCAGCTCGGCCGTGCCGCCCAGTTCCCGCAGTCTCCCGCGGATGGACAGGGCGACGCCCATCCGGCCCTCGCCCTCGGCCTGCGCGAGCCGCCCCTCCGGGATGCCCGGGCCGTCGTCGCGCACCGTCACGATCACCTCGTCCGGCCAGTCCTCCACCAGGATCCACGCCCGCGCGTCCGCGCCCGCGTGCACCCGGACGTTGTCCAGGGCGGCGCCGACGGCCGCGGCCAGTTCGCGGGCCGCGGGAGGCGGGAGCAGGACCGGGGCGCCCGGGTCGGAGAGCGTGACCCGCGCCCCGGCGCGCGGGGCGAGCAGCGTCCGCAGGTCGACCGGCGCCCCTGGGGAATCCGCCGCGCCGGACTCGTCGTCGGGGACGTCGACATACCGGACGACGGCGCCTTCGGACTCGTCTTCGGAGATCAGGGAAGGCCGGGTGAGGCCGCCGGCGACCAGGGTGCGCAAAGCGACCTCCTGCTCGCCGGCCATCCGGCCCAGTTCCGCCGCCTCGCCGCCGAGGGCCGTGCCGCGCCGCTGCACCATCGCCAGGACCTGGAGCACGCTGTCGTGGATGTCCCGGGCGAGGCGCTCCCGCTCCCGGGTCGCGGCCTCGATCTCCAGGGCGCGGGCGAGGGTGCGCTCGGAGGCGCGGGCGACCTCGACGACGTATCCGATGGCGACGGATGCCACCCACACGAGCAGGACGTTGTGGAGGGTGTCGCGGCTCGGGTGGCCGCGCTCGACGATGTTGGCGACGGCCACCAGCGAGGAGGCGAAGGCGGCCCAGCGCCAGCCGCCCTTGATCGCGTACGCGAGGACGGCTCCGGCGGTCCATATCGAGGGCAGCGTGGGGCCGTCGACGGTCCGGGCCTGGGCGTCGGCGAGCGGGGTGAGCAGGATGCCGGTGAGCGCGACGGCGAGGTCGGCGACGAGGAAACGACGGGTGCAGCCGGCCGCGTTGGCCACCTTGGGGAGGGTGGCCAGGTTCCAGACGCACATGACGGCGAGGAAGGCGACGGCCACCCAGGGCCGCTCGAAGTCGTCACGCGAGAAGACGAAGAGCAGGACCGCGTAGATCATGGTCAGGACGCGGTAGGCGGTGAGCGCCCGCCACAGCGGCTGCTCGACCGACATCCGCACGACACGCTCGCGCTTGGCCATCTCCCCCACCCCCGACGGCGCCCCCCCCACGCAGGGGTCAGGCGCCGGACTCTTCCCGTGCCGCGATCTCGGCCTTGACGGCTTCCCTGGCGGCCTTCTCGGCCTCGGCGATCTGCCGCTTGGCGGCCGTCGCGTAGATGTCGACGTACTCCTGGCCGGACAGCTTCATGATCTCGTACATGACCTCGTCGGTCACCGAGCGCAGGATGAAGCGGTCGCCCTCCATGCCGTGATAGCGGCTGAAGTCGAGCGGCTTGCCGATCCGGATGCCCGGCCGCATCAGCTTGGGGACGACCTTGCCGGGTGGCTGGATCTTCTCGGTGTCGATCATCGCGACGGGGATCACGGGCGCACCGGTGGCCAGGGCGACGCGCGCGAGGCCGCCCGGCTTGCCGCGGTAGAGCCGGCCGTCGGGCGAGCGGGTGCCCTCGGGATAGATCCCGAAGAGGCCGCCCTTCTCGATGACCTCGATGCCGGCCTTGATCGCGGCCTCGCCCGCGCCGCGCGCGCCGGAGCGGTCCACGGGCAGCTGGCCGACGCCCTTGAAGAAGGCGGCGGTGAGCCTGCCCTTCACCCCGGGCGAGGTGAAGTACTCGGCCTTGGCGATGAAGGTGACCTTGCGGTCGAGGACGGCGGGCAGGAAGAAGGAGTCCGAGAACGACAGGTGGTTGCTCGCGAGGATCGCCGGCCCCTCGGCGGGAATGTTCTCGAGGCCCTCCACCCACGGCCTGAAGGCCAGCTTCAGCGACCCTCCGATGGAGAACTTCATTGCGCCGTAGATCAACTCGAGTGCCTTCCGTGTGCCGTCGGACAGACCATATCCCGCCGTGTCCCGCGCACCCGCGCGGGAGCGGCCCAAGACGGGGCACCTTCGTGCATACGGACCTGGTCGGTGTCGGTCCGGTCGCGTACGGTGAAGGTCCTTCCCCTTTTGCCGTCGCTTCGTCGAACCCCCGAAGCCGAACCCCGAACAGGAGACCCCGGTGCCGGTCCTTCCTGGAGCCGAGCCGTACCGCCACGAGGGCGGAGAGGTCGGCGTCCTTCTCTGTCACGGATTCACCGGATCCCCGCAGTCGCTGCGCCCCTGGGCCGAGTATCTCGCCGAGCGCGGACTGACCGTGTCGCTGCCCCTGCTCCCGGGGCACGGCACCCGCTGGGAGGACATGCAGCTCACCACCTGGCAGGACTGGTACGCGGAGGTGGACCGGGCCCTGCGGGAGCTGCTCGCCCGGTGCGAGCGGGTCTTCGTCTTCGGCCTGTCGATGGGCGGGGCGCTGGCGCTGCGGCTGGCCGCGAAGCACGGCGACGCGGTCCAGGGCCTGGTCCTGGTCAACCCGGGCAACAAGGTGCACGGCGTCGCCGCGCACGCGCTGCCGGTGGTCCGCCACTTCGTCCGTACGACGAACGGCATCGCCAGTGACATCGCCAAGGAAGGCGTGACCGAGATCGGCTACGACAAGGTGCCGCTGCACGCGGCGCACTCGCTGCGGCGCTTCTTCCGCACCGTGGACGCGGAGCTGCCGCAGGTCACCCAGCCGATCGTGCTGCTGCACAGCCCGGGGGACCACGTGGTGCCGCCCGCGGACTCGGCCCGCATCCTCAGCCGGGTCTCCTCGACCGACGTGCGGGAGATCCTGCTGGAACAGAGTTACCACGTGGCGACGTTGGACCACGATGCGGAGCGGATCTTCGAGGAGAGCTGGGCGTTCGTCGGCCGGCTCGCTCCGGACGTCGTCGGGGAGAAGGGGAGCACGAGCGGTGGCTGAGCAGCAGGACGGGGAGCGCGAGCCGCAGCCCATCGACGAGGAGGCCGCCTGGGCGGCGATCGTCGCCGGGTACGGCGAGGAGCCGGCGGACCCTCCGGGGTCCCGGCCCTTCAGGTCGATCGAGGACCTGGCGCTGCCCGAGCCCGTGGAGAGCGAGAGCGACGACGGCGGCGACGCCGAGGAGGACGCCGAGGACGAGGAGCCGGAGAGACCGGCCCTCGGCAGCTCGGTCGTCTTCGCCCCCGGCGTGAGCGTGGGCGGTGGCCCGCGCGACTACCGGCTCGCGGATCCGGACGAGGAGCCGGCGGAGTCGGCGGAGTCGGCGGAGGGTTCCGAGGACCGCGAGGAGGGCAAGCCGGGCAGGCGTGCCGGGAAGGACGACGACGGCGAGGGGCACTTCGTCCCGCCGGAGCCGCCGCCGCTGCCGGAGGCCGACGCCACGACGAAGTTCGCGTGGCTCGGTGTGGTGGGCGGCCCGGTCCTGATGCTCCTCGCGGTGCTGCTCCAGTGGGAGATGACCTGGTGGCTGACCACGGTGTGCGTGGGCGGTTTCCTGGGTGGCTTCGCGACGCTGGTGGCCCGGATGAAGCACGACGACGATGACGGCTACGACGACCCGGGCCGCGGCGCGGTGGTGTGAGGGCCGCGGGCGCCGGGAGCCGCGGGAGTACGACGGCCACGGGCGGGCCGCGACGGCCGGGTGCGCGGCGGGGTGACGGCCGGGTCCGGGGCGCCCGGCTCGGGCCGGCCGGATTCTCGCGCACGGGGCGGGCTCGGCCGGGGGCTCCCGAGCACCGAGCGGGCTCGGCCCGGCGCATGTCGCGGCCGGCCCCGGGGCGTCGCGGCCCGCTCAGCTCGCCGGGATCCGGACCGCCGCCAGCACCGGCAGGTGGTCCGTCGCCGCCCTGAGGTCGGCCTCCGGAAGACCGGGCGGGACACCGCAGCCGAGGAACTCCACCCCCTCCGTGGCGAGGATCGCGTCGATCCGCCGGCGCGGCTCGGCCGCTGAGAAGGTGTACTCACCACCCCAGGGGGCGACCTGCCGGCCGTCCTGGAGCTCCTTCGCCAGGCGGGTGAAACTCCGCCCCTCCGGCGGCTCGTTGAGGTCCCCGGCCACGATCGTGTGCGGTGCGCCCATCGCCGCCACCCGGTCGAGGAGCATCCCCGTCTGCGCGTACCGCTCCTCCTCGCGCAGGCTCAGATGGCAGCTGATCAGCCCGACCCTCGCCCGCGCGAACCGGACGACCGCCGTCGCGAAACCCCGGCGGTGCTGCCCCGGGGTGAGCGGCAGCAGGATGTCCTCGGTGCGCTCCACGGTCGCCCGCAGCGAGCACATCAGCAGGGGCCCGGCGGCGGTGGCGCCGCCGCTCAGCACGTAGAGGTCGCTCTTGGCGGCCAGCCTGGCCGCGTGCTTGCGCCAGCGGAAGAACCGGGGCGCCTCCTGGACGAAGACGAGGTCGGGCGCGCAGGCCCGGATGACCCGGGCGAGGGCGTCCTCGTCGTCCCGCTGGGACCGGACGTTGTAACCGAGCACCCGCACGACGGCCGAACCGTCCGCTTCGGTGCGGGAGTTGGGCAGCTCACTGATCGCCATGCCCCGCAACATACGACAACCGCCCGCCGTACCCCGAGGGGCACGGCGGGCGGAGTCGCGAAGGAGTACGGGGAGCGGTCAGCCCTGGCGGGCCAGGTCCGCCGCGCCGACCAGTCCGGCCTTGCCGCCGAGCTGGGCCGCGAGGACCTGCGCGTGCGGACGCCACTGGCCGCCGATCAGCCAGCGCCGGAAGGACTTCCGGATCGGGTCGAGCACCAGCTCGCCCTCGTCCGACACGCCGCCGCCGACGATGAACGCCGACGGGTCGAACAGCGACGCCAGGTCCGCCAGACCGGCGCCGGCCCAGCGGGCCAGCTCGCGGAACGAGTCCACGGCCACCGGGCAACCCTGCCGGGCGGCCGCGCTGACGTGCTTGCCCTCGATGCCGTCCGGCGTGCCGTCGCCGAGCTCCAGGAGGATCCCGGCGTTCTCCGGGGTGGCGTTGGCGCGCTGCTTGGCGTAGCGGACGAGCGCGCGCCCCGAGGCGTACTGCTCCCAGCAGCCCTGGCTGCCGCAGCCGCACAGCAGGCCGTCGGGGACGACCCGGATGTGGCCGAACTCCGCGGCGACGCCGAAGCGTCCGCGGCGCAGCTTGTTGCCGATGATGATGCCGCCGCCGAGGCCGGTGCCGAGCGTGATGCAGATGACGTCCTCGTGCCCCTGCCCCGCCCCGAACCGGTACTCGCCCCAGGCCGCCGCGTTCGCGTCGTTCTCGACGACGACCGGCAGGCCGACCCGCTGCTCGACCTTGTCCTTCAGCGGCTCGTGCCGCCAGTCGATGTTCGGCGCGAAGAGGACGGTGGCGCGCTTGTCGTCGACGTAGCCCGCCGCGCCGATGCCGACGGCCTCGATCTGGTGACCCTTGCCGGCCTCGGACACAGCGGCGCAGATCGCGTCGACGATGCCTCCGGGGGTCGGCGGGGTGGGCACCTTGTGCGTGTCGAGGATGTTGCCCTCCTCGTCGACCACGCCGGCCGCGATCTTCGTGCCGCCGATGTCGACGCCGATGGTGAGTCCCATGTGTCCCTCAGTTTTCGGTCGAGCCCCGCTAGGGCCAACCGTACCCGAGGGGGGCGGCCGTACCGGTCAGTCGAGATCGATCTGCTGCCCGGTTCCGGGGCCTTCGTCACGCGGATCGTCGGGCCGGTCGGCCGGTGCCGCGGTCCCCGGCTCCGCGCCGCCCGGGCGGGTCCCCTCGCGCGTCCAGCGCGTCTCGTGGCCCTCGACCGCCGAGCGGTACGCGGCGAGGAGCTCGCTGCCCGCCGCCGCGAGATGGTCGAAGACCTGCGGGTTCCGCTCGATGACGGGCTCGACGGCCGCCTTCGCCTGGTGGACGATCTGCTGCACGGTCTGCTGGACGGCGCCCTGCGCGGCCATGCCCGCCAGCGGGCCCCGCAGGCCGGAGACCTTGTCGGCGACCGCGTCGAAGAGCCTGCGGAACTCCTCGGCGGCCGAACCGGGCTCCGTGCCGGCGCGTGCGCGGCGGCGGGCCTTCTCGGCCTCCAGGTCCTCGGCGCACGCCTTGGCCCAGGCATCCGAATCGCTCATGGCGTACTCCTTACGGCTTCTACCGTCGACGGTACACGGGCGCCGGGGCGTCCGTTACGGCGTCTTCGGCCAGAGGCCGGGATCCGGGGTGAAACGGACCCGCAGGTCGCCGTCGACCAGGCCGGCGCCGGAGACGGTACAGCGGCGCAGCACGGGCGGCAGGGGGACGTTCCGGCGGAAGGGCCCGGCGGCGAGGAGGAGTTCGTCCCCTCGGCGTACGAGGGACAGCTCCTCCTTGACGGCCCCGGGCAGCGGGAGGTGCCACACGAGGATGCCGTCCTCCCCGCGGCGGTCCTCGACCGTCCACGGGGGCGCGCCGGCGGGGACGGGCCCCGCCCCGAGCTTCTCCTCCACCGCCAGCAGGGCGAGGTCCTCGGGGCCGCCGAGGTCCCTGCCGAGGTGGGGCAGGGCGTGGACCGGGCCGTCGTACGCCTCGCGGAGCCGCTCCAGGTGCCGGCGGCGGCCGGCGGCCAGCTCGGCGAGCCAGGGGTCGGCGGAGCCGGCGGGGAGCAGCCGGTTGGCGACGACCGCGTCGAGGACCAGACCGTGCAGCGCCAGCCCGAGGCGGGCGGTGCGCAGGGCTTCGTGCGCCTCGGGGCCGGGCTCGACGACGAGGCGGACGGTGGTGCCGGGGGCGTCGACGACGGCCTGGACGGCGGCCAGCTCGGCTTCCCAGCGGCCGGTGGTCTCGTACAGCCACTGAGCGGGCATGGGGACACCGGCCAGTTGGGCGAGCATCGGGCGCAGGGCGCGGGCGGCCTGCCGCTCGGGTGGCAGGAGCCGGCGCAGATAGCGGCGGAGCTGCTCGGGCAGGGCGAGGACGGCGAGGGTGTCGGGCAGCGGCGGCATGTCGACGACGACCAGGTCCCCGTCCGTGGCCGCGGCGTCGCGCAGGGCGCGCAGGAGCGCGAAGGGCCGGCTGCCGGGCAGTTCGGTCAGCTCGGCGTCCTCGAGCGGGGCAGCGCCGAGGAGGTCGAGGGCGGTGGCGGAGCGGGCCTGGAGGTCGAGGAACTCGCGGCGGAAGTCGGCGGCCGGGTCGGGGCGGAGGATCCGGAGGGTTCCGGGGGCGGCCGCCGCGAGCGTCTCGTCGGGCCGTTCGGACACCAGGAGCACCCGGCGGCCGGCCGTCGCCTCGGCGAGGGCGGTCGCCGAGGCGACGGTGGTGCGTCCGGCGCCGCCGGGGCCGGTGACAAGGATGATCCGCATGGGGTGACGCTACCGGGCCGCCGCGGGGCGTCCGGCCCTCCCCCGGATGTCGTCCGCGGGAGACGCGAGGCGCGGGGCCGGGCGGAGGGCCCGCCGACGGCGGGGCGGGCGCTACGCGCCCGACTCGACGCGCTTCTTCAGGCCGGCGAGGGCGCGGTCGATGATGACCTTCTCGGCCTTGCGCTTGATCATGCCGAGCATCGGGATCTTGACGTCGACCGTCAGCTGGTACGTCACCTCGGTGCGCTGCCCGCCGCCGGCCGGGGCCAGGCGGTAGGAGCCGTCCAGGGCCCGGAGCATCTGCGACTTGACCAGGGTCCAGCTGACCTCGTCGTCGCCGGTCCAGGTGTACGCCAGAGTGTGGTCGTCCTTGATCGCGCCGGCGTCCAGGAGCAGCCGGACCTTCTCCGCGCGGCCGGCCGCGTCGGTCGCCAGGACCTCGGCCTCCTTCACCTCGCCCGTCCACTCGGGGTAGCGGGCGAAGTCGGCGATCACGCCCATGACGTCGGCCGGTGCCGCCTCGATGGTGATGCTCGAGCTGGTGTGTTCGGCCATCGCGGTGGTTCCTCCACTGTGCGGTCCGGCGGAAGTCGAAGGGCACGAACGTGCCGACCGAAGGCTATCGCGCCCCTGGGACCGGGCTCTCACCACTCCAGGGCCCAGGGCCTCCCGGTCGCCGCGAAGTGGCCGACGTTGACGCACTCCGTGGCGCCGATCCGCATCCGCCGTACCAGGGGCTGGTGGACGTGCCCGAAGAGGGCGTAGCGCGGCCGGGTGCGGCGGATCGCGTCGAGGAGGGCGCGGCTGCCGCGCTCGAAGCGCCGCGCGACCGTGTCGTAGGTGAGCTCCGGCACCTCCGGCGGGATGTGGCTGCACAGCACGTCGACGTCGCCGAGGGCCTCGACCTTCGCCGCGTACTCCTCGTCGGAGATCTCGTACGGGGTCCGCATCGGGGTCCGCAGACCGCCGCCCACGAATCCGAAGACCAGGCCGCCGATCTCGGTCCGTTCGCCGTCCAGGACGGTGGTCCCGTCGCGGGCGAACTCGGGCCACAGACCGGGGATGTCGACGTTGCCGTAGGTGGCGTAGGTCGGCGTCGGGAAGGCGGCGAACAGCTCGGCGTACTGCCGGCGCACCGCGGACTCGATCGCCGTGTCGCGGTCGACGGCGAGCTCGGACCAGAGCCGTCTTCCCAGCTCACGGGCCTCGTCGAAGCGACGCGCGGTGCGCAGCTCGACGATGAGGTCGGCGTTCTCGACGCCGAAGAGATCGGGGAAGATCCCTCGGCTGTGGTCGGCGTAGTCGAGGAAGAGCACGAGGTCACCGAGACATATGAGGGCGTCCGCCCCCTCCCCCGCCTTGGCGAGGGCGCCGGTGTTCCCGTGCACGTCACTGACGACATGGACTCTCATGCCTGGCATGAGCCCACCTTAGGGCGTCGGACCTGCGGTTACTTCCGAGTCCGCGAAGGTGTGGACTACTGTGCGCGAAGCACCGCCATACATGTGTGACGCATGGAACATCTGACCCGACCCCCCTATCGGGAACCGAGTACTGATGGGTAACGTCCGGGCAGTCCAGTCGTGCTCACCCCCACTGAGCACCTGCCCGATCTTGGACTTCACCGGTGCATCACACAGAGCCGTGGCGCCGGCGCCCGATGAGGAGCAGCAGTCTTGCGCGAGTTCAGCCTTCCGGCCCTGTACGAGGTCCCCACGGACGGCAACCTGACGGATCTCATCCGCCGCAACGCGTCTCAGCACCCAGATGTCGCCGTGATGGGGCGCAAGGTGGCGGGCGTCTGGACGGACGTCACCGCCCGGCAGTTCCTCGCCGAGGTCCGCGGGGTCGCGAAGGGGCTGATCGCCGCCGGCGTGGAGCCGGGGGACCGGGTGGCGCTGCTGTCCCGGACCCGTTACGAGTGGGTGCTCCTCGACTTCGCGATCTGGAGCGCCGGCGGGGTGACCGTGCCGGTGTACGAGACCAGCTCGCCGGAGCAGATCCAGTGGATCCTCGGCGATTCGGGGGCCTCGCTGGTCCTCGTGGAGTCCGCCGCCCACGAGGAGTCCGTGGAGTCGGTCCGGGCCGGCCTGCCCGAGCTCAAGGGTGTCTGGCAGATCGAGGCCGACGCGGTCGCCCGGCTGACCGCGACCGGTACGGACGTCTCCGACGCGCTGCTCGACCAGCGGATGTCGTCCGCGCACGCCGACGACCCGGCGACGATCGTCTACACCTCCGGCACCACCGGCCGCCCCAAGGGCTGCGTGCTGACGCACCGCGCCTTCTTCGCCGAGTGCGGCAACGTGGTGGAGCGCCTCAAGCCGCTGTTCCGTACCGGCGAGTGCTCGGTCCTGCTCTTCCTGCCCGCCGCCCACGTCTTCGGGCGCCTGGTCGAGGTCGCCTCCGTGATGGCGCCGATCAAGCTGGGCACCGTGCCGGACATCAAGAACCTCACCGACGAGCTGGCCGCGTTCCGGCCGACCCTGATCCTCGGTGTGCCGCGCGTCTTCGAGAAGGTCTACAACTCGGCGCGCGCCAAGGCGCAGGCCGACGGCAAGGGCAGGATCTTCGACAAGGCCGCGCACACGGCGATCGCGTACAGCCGCGCGATCGGCACGCCGCAGGGTCCCTCCCTCGGCCTGCGGATCAAGCACAGGATCTTCGACAAGCTGGTCTTCTCCAAGCTGCGCGCGGTCCTCGGCGGTCGCGGCGAGTACGCGATCTCCGGTGGCGCGCCGCTGGGCGAGCGGCTCGGCCACTTCTTCCGCGGCATCGGTTTCACGGTCCTGGAGGGCTACGGCCTGACGGAGTCGTGCGCGGCGACGGCCTTCAACCCGTGGGACCGGCAGAAGATCGGCACGGTGGGGCAGCCGCTCCCGGGATCGGTGGTGCGGATCGCCGACGACGGCGAGGTGCTGCTGCACGGCGAGCACATCTTCTCGGGCTACTGGAAGAACGAGGCCGCGACGGCCGAGGCGCTGGCCGACGGCTGGTTCCACACCGGTGACATCGGCACCCTGGACGAGGACGGCTATCTCGCGATCACCGGCCGGAAGAAGGAGATCCTGGTGACGGCGGGCGGCAAGAACGTCGCCCCGGCGGTCATCGAGGACCGGATCCGGGCGCACGCGCTGGTCGCGGAGTGCATGGTGGTGGGCGACGGGCGGCCCTTCGTGGGCGCGCTGGTCACCCTGGACGAGGAGTTCCTGGGCCGGTGGGCCGCCGAGCACGGCAAGCCCTCCGGCTCCACAGCGGCTACGCTGCGCGAGGACGCGGAGCTGCTCGCCGAGGTGCAGCGGGCGGTGGACGACGGCAACGCGGCGGTGTCCAAGGCGGAGTCGGTGCGGAAGTTCAGGGTCCTGAACTCCCAGTTCACCGAGGAGGCCGGGCACATCACCCCGTCGCTGAAGCTGAAGCGGAACGTCGTGGCGAAGGACTTCGCCGACGAGATCGAGGCGATCTACCGCGCCTGACGCTCGCTCAGAACGCCCCTGGCAGCCCTCGTTCCGGGCCGCCGGGGGCGTTCGCGCGGTCCGCGAGCATGTCCGCGCCCACCCCCGGTACGGCGACCGCCGGTACACCGGCCCACCGACAGCACAGAGGAGCAGAGGTTTCATGCGGCTCAAGCGCACCGCCGTCCTGGGGGCGGCCCTGACCGCCCTCGTCACGGTAACGGGCTGCAGCAGCAGCTGGGGAGAGGACGCGGGCCTGGCGAAGGCGGGTGACCTGGCGGGAGTCGAACGGATCGTCAGCGAGCACACCCTGTGCAGCGACCTGCGCGCCGCCTCCGGGGACGGCTCCATGAACGAGGAGTCGAAGGACCCGGCCTGGGGCATAGGCCAGCGCGCGGTCTGCGGGGACGACCGCGAGGACACCCTGACCCTGCTGACCGTCACGGACATGCAGAAGTTCCAGGAGGCCAACCGCAAGGCGGCCGCCTCGGGCGGCGGGAGCCGTTTCCTCATCGGTCAGGACTTCGCCCTCGTCCCGGGCGACGAGCGCGTCGCCGAGAAGCTCAAGGACTCCGGCACCCTGCTCTTCACCTGCGAGAAGGACTTCAAGATCCCCGACGGATACCGCCAGGAGGAGCTCCTGGTGGACGGCTGCGCGCTGACCGACTACCTGCCCGCACCGCTCCCCGGCTAGGGAGAGGCCGCACGGATCGGCGGCGCCCGCGGCCCGGGCGGGACCTCACGGACACGACCCGGCGCCGAGAGGCCGCACGGATCGGCGGCGCCCGCGGCCCGGGCGGGACCTCACGGACACG
>NZ_JBFASK010000023.1:56756-108907 GCF_040677675.1 Streptomyces sp. NPDC053755
ACGACCCGGCGCCGCGAGGCCGCACGTATCGGCGGCGCCCGCGGCCCGGGCGGGACCTCACGGACACGACCCGGCGCCGGGGAGCCTCGGGGCCGGCCGTCAGAGCAGCTCCTTCAGCCGCTCCGCGAGCAGGTCCCAGCGCCAGCGCTCCTCGACCCAGGAGCGGCCCCGCTCGCCCATGCGCGCGCGCAGCTCCGGGTCGAGGAGCAGGGTCGCGACGCGGTCGGCGGACTCCTCCGGGGAGTCACCGCGCACCACCCAGCCGGTCTCGCCGTCGAGGACCGCGTCGGGGGCCCCGCCCGAGTCCCCGGCGACGACCGGAAGGCCGGTGGCCGACGCCTCCAGGTAGACGATGCCCAGGCCCTCGACGTCGAGGCCGCCCCGCCGGGTCCGGCAGGGCATCGCGAAGACGTCCCCCGCGCCGTAGTGGGCGGGCAGCTCCTCCCACGGAACGGCGCCGGTGAACCGTACGGATCCGGCCACGCCGGTCGTCGCCGCGAGCCGCCGCAGGTCCTTCTCGTAGGGGCCGCCCCCGACGATCAGGAGCACCGCGTCCGGCACCCGCCGCAGGATCGCCGGCAGGGCCCTGATCAGCGTGTCCTGCCCCTTGCGGGGGACGAGCCGCGAGACGCACACGACCACCGGCCGGTCGCTGAGCCCGAGCCGCTCGCGCACGGCCTCACCGCCCGAGCCGGGGTGGAAGGTCTTCTCGTCGACGCCCGGCGGGAGCTGCACCATCCGCCCGGCCGCCGCCGGCGTGAGCGCCGACGCGATCCGCGAGCGGGTGTACTCACCGAGGTAGGTGATCGTGTCCGTGCCCTCGCCGATCCGCCGCAGCAGCTGCCGGGAGGCGGGCAGCTGCGCCCATCCCGCCTCGTGCCCGTGCGTGGTCGCCACCAGGCGGCGCGCCCCGGCCCGGCGCAGGGCGGGCGCCATCAGGCCGAGCGGCGCGGCGGCCCCGAACCAGACCGACTCGCAGCCGTGCTCGCGCAGCAGCGCGGTGGCCCGGGCGGTGACGCGGGGGGTCGGCAGCAGCATGGTGGTGCGGTCCCGCACGACCGTGAAAGGCTGGGCCGCGTCGAACGCGGCGGTCGCCTCGGTCCCCTCGCGGCCGCGCTTCCACGTCGAGGCGTAGACCACGATCCGCTCGGGATCCAGGCGCAGCGCCATGTTGTGCAGGAACGCCTGAATTCCGCCGGGGCGTGGCGGGAAGTCGTTGGTTACGATCAAGGTCTTGTGCATCGTGGCCGAATCTACCGTGGCCGCGCCACCGCCCGGCAGCACCTCCGCGACAGCGGACCGAGAGACGAGGACGAGGTAGGAATGACGGGCGTATGGGGCGCGCTGCGCACGCGCGCGGCCGACGGCGCGAGTCTCCGGCTCCCGCTCGCCGTGTGGGCGGTGACGCGGGTGGTGCTGCTGCTCTTCGTCCTCAAGGTCGTGGTGATGCCCGGCCCCGACGTCACGAGCGACGTCGAGGAGATCTACCAGGGCTGGTACGAGGTCCTGCGGACGGGCACGTATCCGCTGGACGACGTCAGCTGGCAGTACCCGCCCGGCGCCGCCCTGGCCATCCTCTCCCCCGCGCTGCTGCCCTTCCTGGGCTACTCCTCGGCCTTCTTCGTCCTCGCCCTGCTCTGCGACGCGGTCGTCTTCGGCCTGCTGCTGTACACGGGGAGGCGTCCGGGCCGCACCCCGCGCGGCACCTGGATCTGGATCGCCGGCGTCCCGCTGCTGGGGCCGACGGCGTACGCCCGGTACGACCTGATGGTCACCGCCGTCGCCGTCGCCGCCCTGCTCGCCGCGCCCCGTCGTCCGACGGTCCTGGGCGCGCTGGCCGGATTCGGGGCGGTCGTGAAGGTCTGGCCGGTGCTGCTCCTCGCCGGCACCCCGCGCGGCCGTGCCACCCTGCGGTCCTGGTCGACGGCGGCGGGGGCGGCGGCCGGTCTGCTGCTCCTGTGCACGCTCGCGGCTCCGGGCGCGCTGGCCTTCCTGACCTACCAGCGCGACCGGGGCACGGAGGTCGAGTCGCTGGGCGCGCTGGTCTTCCACGTGGCGCGGTACGTCGGCTGGGAGGGCGAGCCGCGGATGAACTACGGCTCGATCGAGTTCCTCGGCCCCGGCGTCCCCGCCGTGTCCACGGCCGCGATGGCCCTGACCGCCGCGGTGTTCGCCTGGCTGCTGCTGTGGCGGGTCCGGGCGCGGGCCTTCTCCACGACGACGCCGGCGGACGCGGCGTTCGTGGCGGTGCTGCTCTTCACGACCACGAGCCGGGTGATCAGCCCGCAGTACATGATCTGGCTGGTCGGTCTCGCGGCGGTCTGTCTGGTCTACCGGGCGAGCCGGATGCGACGGCCCGCGATCCTGGTCCTGTGGGCGACCGCGGTGACGCAGCTGGAGTTCCCCATCTGGTTCTCGCACGTGACGGACAGCGATCCGCTGGGGCTCACGCTGCTGCTGGTACGCAACGGGCTGCTGGTCGCCGCCTCGGTCTCCGCCTGCCGCGTCCTGTGGCGCCAGACGGTGAGCGAGCCGCGTGCCGGAACACCGGCGACGCCGGTGCGGCCGGAGCGGGCGAAGACGCTCTCGGCTCCCTGAGCCGGGCCGGGCGGCGGGCGGGGCGCGTCCCCCCTCCGGCCGCCCCGGCGGGGACGTCGGCCCGTCACGGTGTCCCGCCCGGTCAGGCCAGCCGGGCGGACAGGAAGCGGCGCCAGGCGGCGGTGAACTCCTCGGGGCTCGTGCCGAGGACCTCGTGCAGGGCCTTCTCCACCGCGCCTTCGCGGGAGGGGTGGGCGCCCACCGCGCTGTAGAAGGCGGTCAGCTTCGGCTCACCCCACCGCTCGGCGATCAGCGCGCAGGCCAGCCAGCCCCCTTCGTAGGCCCGCGCCAGCGCCTCCCCGTCGCCGCCGAAGGCGAAGTCCTCGTCGTCGGGGAGCCGCGCCGGGACCCGGCCGGCCCCGACGGCGCGGCGCAGTTCGGGGGCGGCCTGGGCGGCCGTGCGGCCGGTGCCCCGGTAGGCCACCCAGTCGGCGAAGCCCTCGGAGAGCCAGACCGGGGTGGCCGGCGAGGTCGAGGCGCGGGTGGCCACGTGCGTGGTCTCGTGGGTCAGGACGAACTGGCGACCGAACGCGCCGAGCGCCCCGTACGCCTCGGGGTTGACGATCACGCGGTCGGCGGGGGCGTCAGGGCCGCCTTGGACCTCGCCGGTCGTGACGGCCGCGATGCCCCGATAGGAGGCCCCCGGCGCCCCGAGCAGGCCGCCCATCGCGTCCAGGGAAGCCGGCACGAGGACGACCACCCGGCCCGCCCAGGCCGACGGCCAGGCCGCCGAGACGGCCGGCACCGCCCGGTCCGCCGCCGCCGCGATCGCCCGGAGGCGCTCCTGCGGCTGCCCGACGCCGAGGACGAGGCTGCGCCGTCCCCGTACCGTCTCCACCTCGCCCTGCTGCCACAGCTGCTGGACGTCGGCCCCGGCGTCTCCGGGGCGGTCGGCGCTCACGTACCACCGGCCTCCGCGCTCGGTCAGCTCCAGGAGGCGCTCGGTGGTGACCGGGCCCGGGTCATAGCCCCGCACCCGGTAGCGCAGTTCCGCGCGGACCGTCGCCCGGCCGCCGTCCGCCCGGTCCACGTCCTTCACCCGGTAGTCCCACGAGCCGAGCGGCACCTCCGCGAGGTGGTCGAACTCCCTGAGGGCGGCCGGGGCGAGCGTGGGGTCGAGGCCGGCCGTGTAGGCCGCCTCGTCCCGGGTGAGCAGCGCGCGCGCCTGGCGGTCGAGCAGGCTCTGGATCTGCCCGGGCGCCGGGTCGACGGGCTCGGGGGCCGCGCAGCCGCCGAGCGCCAGCAGGGCGGTCAGCAGGACGGCCGCCGGGCGCGCCCCGCCTCCGGTGGGGCGATCCCCCTGCGTTCCCCGCCCCTGACGTGCCACGCCTCCGATCGTACGGGCACTCGTACGGGCAGGCGTACGGTCAGACCCGGGTCACCGTGACGTGCGACATCATCCCGACCGGGTCGTACCGCACCCGGGCCCCGGGATACGGAGCGTGGATCACCTGCCCGTCGCCGGCGTAGATGCCGACGTGGCTGGCGTCGTCCCGGTACGTCACCAGGTCGCCCGGCTGCGCCTGCGCGAGCGGCACCCGTCGTCCCGCGTACCGCTGGGCCGAGGACGTTCGCGGCAGGCTGATCCCGGCCTGGCGGTACGACCAGACCATCAGGCCGGAGCAGTCGAAGGCGGAGGGGCCGGTCGCGCCCCAGACGTAGGGGCGGCCGATCGCGCTGCGGGCGGCGACGACGGCGGCCGCGGCCCGTGAGGAGGCCGGGCCGAGGTCGCCGAGCGGGGGCAGGTCGTCTCGGCCGGACCGGGAGGCCCGGGCGTCCCGGTCGAAGGACTCCCGCTCCTCGGCGGTCAGGGACGCCAGCAGGCGGCGGGCCTCGGCGAGCTTCCGCTCGACCGTGCGCTTGTGCGCGGCGACCTGGGTCCTGCTGCGCTCCAGCTCGGCGAGCAGCCGCCGCGCCTCGCTCCGCTTCTGGGTGGACGCGCGCAGCTCGTCCCGGAGCCGGCTCAGGGCGGCACCCTGACGGGAGGACACCCGGTCGAGGACCGAGGCCCGGTCGAGGTAGGAGTCGGGGTCGGCGGAGAGCAGCAGCGCGAGGGCGGGGTCGATCCCGCCGGAGCGGTACTGCGCGCCGGCGACCGAACCGAGCGCGCCACGCATGCGGTTGATGCGCTCCTGGCCGCGTGCGACGCCGTCCTGCGCCTGGGCGAGCGTCCTGCGCAGCGCGTCCGCCCGCTCGTCGGCCTTGTTGTAGCCCTCGGTGGCCCGTTCGGCCTCCTCGTAGAGCCGGTCGACCGTGGCCCTGGTGGCCTCGGGGGTGCCGCTGGGGTCGGCGCTCGCGGGGACGGCGCCGAGGGCCGTCGCCGCGGTGGCCGCGGCGGCGGTCAGGACGGTGACCCTGGCGGGTCGTCGGTGGGACGCCACGAATCGCGCTCCGTTCAGCTGTGCCCGGTCTGGCGCGGCAGACAGTAGCCGCTGAGCACTCCGCGACCAACGAAGACGCCGGGCACACAAAGTGACGCCCCGCCGGAGATCACAGGTCACCGGCGGGGCGTCACGTCAGCCATGGGTGCGACGAACCACCCGATCGGGCGTCAGGTCGCGGGAGGCGCTGAAGGGGGCGGAGGCGTCAGATGCGCACACCGAACTGGAAGGTGCCCATGTAGTCCATGGACTCGTAGCGGACCACGGCGCCCGGCTTGGGGGCGTGCAGGATCGTGTTGTTGCCCGCGTACAGACCAACGTGCGACAGGCTGTTGAAGAAGACCAGGTCGCCCGGCTTGAGCTGGCTGCGGCCGATCTTCACGCCGTCGTTCTGCTGGGTGTAGGTGGTACGGCTCAGCCGGACGCCGGCCTGGCGGTAGGCCCACTGGGTCAGCCCGGAGCAGTCGTACGAGTTGGGGCCCTCGGCGCCGGAGACGTACGGCTTGCCGAGCTGGGTGGCGGCGGCGCTGAGGGCGGCGCCACCGCGCTGGGAGGCCGGGACCTCGTTGCCGAGGTCGACCCGGTCGCCCGCCGCGCGGCTGGCGCGCTGCTCGTCCTGCTGGATCCGGGCGCGCTCGGCGGCGGTCAGGGTGTTGAGCAGCTTCTGCGCCTCGGCGAGCTTGCCCTGGAACTTCTTCTTCTTCTCGCCGAGGGTCTTGCGGACGTCCTCGAGGTCGGCGAGCTTCGTCGTCGCCTCGGCGCGCTGCTGGGCGAGGGTGCGCTGCTTGGCCTGGATCGACTGGAGCACGTCGGCCTGCTTGGCGCCGAGCTGGTCGATCGCGGACGCCTTGTCGAGGTAGGTGTCCGGGTCGGAGGAGAGGAAGAGCTGGATCGCCGGGTCGATGCCGCCGGAGCGGTACTGCGCGCTGGCGACCGAACCGATGTTGTCCCGCAGGGTGTTGAGCTCCTGCTGGCCGCGGGCGACCTTGTCCTGGAGGGCGCCGATCTCCTTCTGGAGCTTGCCGCGGCGCTCTTCGGCCAGGTTGTACTGCTCCGTGGCCTCCTCGGCCTCGTGGTGCAGCTTGTCGACCTTCGACTTCACGTCGTCGATCTTCGGCTTCGGAGCGGCCTGGGCGCCGGTCTGGGCGGTGAGCGCGACAGCCGCCGCGGCGGTCATGGTGAGCACGGTCACGCGGGTGCGGCTCGGCTGCTTGGGACGACGGTGGGACGCCACGAAGGCGAGCTCCTTCTTCCTCGAGCCGCCCAACCAGGCTGCGGCAGGCGGTTCCTCCGCTGTCATCCCCGATGGACGATCAACCGCGCGAAGGTTCGAGGCCTGACCCTAGTGACCAACTTGTGATCAGTTCAAATCCTCATGGGCAAAATCTCGCGCAGGCGCCACTTTATTTCCAGACATCACACAGGCAGTGATGAGCATTTGACCGTACGCCCTCCAGAATCCGGGCATTACGGCCACGAGTTGCCAAGCGTTACGAGGCGCGCGAAAGCCGCTTGAGCAACAAGGCGGACGCGACCGGCCGCGCTCCGGACTTGGCGACGCCGTCGGCGACTTCACGGTCCGTGGAGACCACGACGACCGGCCGCCCCGGAGGCTCGGCCCGCACCAGCTGGCGGATCAGCTCGTCGGCGGTGACGCCCGGCTTGGAGAACAGCACCCGCACCCCGCGGGGCGGCGCGAGCAGTACGGGGGCGGCCAGCTCCGCCCCGTCGAAGACACAGGTGACCTCGGCGCCCGACCGGGCCGCGAGGGCGGAGAGCCCACCGAGGAGCCGCAGCCGCTGCTTCTCCAACGGCATGGTCGGATAGCCGGTCTTGGTGACGTTGTAGCCGTCCACGACCAGATGGGCCTGCGGCAGCGCGAGCAGCTGGTCGAGCAGCGCGGGGTCGGTCTCGGACAGGGCGCGGGCCGCGATGTCCTTCGGCGACATCCGGCCGGGCTCGACCGCGTCCACGGTGTCGGCGGGATGGACGGAGACGGGCGGCAGGGCCAGTTCGCGGCGCAGCCCCTGGGCCGCGTCCAGGACCGTGTCGAGCAGCAGGCGCAGCCTCATGTCCTCCACGGAGCGCCCCTCGCGGGCGGCCCGGCGGCTGGCCTCCAGGGCCGCCTCGACCTCGGCCAGCCGGGCCTTGAGCCGTCTGCTCTCGCTCTCGGCGGCCGAGACCTGGGCGGCGGCCTCCGCCTTGACGGCGTCGACCTCGGCCTGGGTGCGGCGCAGGGCCGCCTCGCCCCGCTTCACGTCGCTCTGGGCGCTGCGCAGCTTGCGGTGAAGCGATTCGGCTTCCTTGCGGGCCGCCTCCAGGTCGTGGCGCAGCTGCTCGGTCTCGCCCCGGCCCCGTTCACGGGCCGCGGCGACCTCCTCGCGCAGCCGCTCCAGCTCGCGCCGACCGGCCTCGTCGGCCCGCTCGGCGTCCGCCCGCTGGACCTCCTCGCCCGCGGCGGCGACCAGCTTGACCCAGCCCGCCGGCCGCAGCACGTAGGCGGCCGCGGCGACCTCGACGGGATCGGCGGCGGCGGGCGGCGCCCCGGACTCGACGGTCCCGGCCAGCTCGGGCTGGGCCTCCCTGAAGCGCTCGCCGATCCGCTGCCGGAAGAGCGGGTCGCTCTCCAGCGCGGCGGCCATGGCGTTGCCCGCGAACTTGGCCCGCCGGGTGGGGGTGAAGCGCGCGTACTGCCGCAGCGGGGCGGGCAGCTCCGCGAGGGTGAGCCCGCCGAAGGCGTCGGAGACGATCGCGACGACCCGCCGCCGTACGCCTTCCGGCAGCGGGCGGTCGAGCGCCTCGGCAGCGTCACCTGCCGCGCCGGCCGGCTCACCACCGTGCGCGGGCTGCTCCACGATCCGTCACCCCACTGTCGTTCGCGCCGCTCCGTCAGGAAGCGGTGCCCGGCCTGTCCACCAGCTCGATCTGATCCACCGCGTTGCACCAACGACAGCGGACCGACTCGATGGTCTCACTGACCACCTCGCGCTCCTCCACCTTCGGCTCCCCGGCGAGGTCCAGATGGACGTACTCGACGACCTTGGAGGAGCGCGTCACGTCGAACCGGGTCAGGTTGCCGCAGAGCGTGCAGCGCCAGCGGGTCTCGGCGGTCGGCAGGGGAACCGTCGTCATCGGACCGTCCTCTTTCTTGTGCGGGATGCGGGAGCCGCGGTGCGCCGTCGAACTGCGGTGGTACTGCTCGTCACCCTACGGCCTCGGGGGTACGCCCTGCTCGGGCGGAGCCCGGCTCGGGGGCGACCGCCGGGCGCCCCGGCGAGGCGCTCTGTCCAGGTCGGCCACGGTACGCGATGATCTGTCCATGATCGACTGGCGGGAAGCGGCCCTCGGCGCGTGGCGGGGTGCCCGGAACGGCCCCACGGTGACCTACGGCCTCATCGCCGTCTGCAGTCTCACGTTCCTGGCCGGCCCGGCGTCGGGCCTCAATCCGGGGTACGGCACCGGGGACGCCTTCCTCGCGGCGCAGAGCGCCTACTTCCACCGCTGGGGCGTGCTCCCGGCCGAGCTGACGAGCGGCGAGCCGCGCGCCCTGCTCACCCCGCTGACCGCGCTCTTCGTGCACGGCAGCTGGCTCCATCTGCTCGGGAACATGCTGTTCCTCTACGTCTTCGGCGCGATGGCCGAGGAGCGGATGGGGGCGGCGGGGTTCCTGCTCTTCGCCGTCGGCTGCGGCTACCTGGCCCTGCTGGGCTACGCCGCCGTGCACGCGACCAGCGAGCAGACGCTGGTGGGGGCGTCGGGGGCGATCTCGGGGGTCCTCGGGGCGTTCCTGTACCTCTTCCCGCGGGCCCGGGTCACCAGCCTCTTCCCGTTCCTCTTCTTCCTGCCGTTGCGCTTCCCGGCGTGGATCGTGCTGATCTTCTGGTTCGTGCTCCAGTGGCTGGCGGCGCGCACGGCGGGGCCGGGCCCCGGGGTGGCCTACCTGGCGCACGTCGTGGGCTTCACCATCGGCTTCCTCTACGCCTGGGGCCGCTACCACCGTGGGGATAAGGTGAAGGCCCCAGCCGCGGCGACCGAGGGAGAAAGCCAGCCGTGATCACCGCGATCGTGCTCATCAAGACCAGTGTGGACCGCATCCCCGAGATCGCGGAGTCCATCGCCGCACTCGACAGCGTCAGCGAGGTCTTCTCGGTGACCGGCACGTACGACCTCATCGCCATGGTCCGGGTGCCGCGGCACGACGACCTCGCGGACGTCATCCCCGGCCGGATCAGCAAGATCCCCGGTGTCGAGGCCACGGACACGCACGTGGCGTTCCGTACGTACTCCCAGCACGACCTGGAAGCGGCCTTCGCCATCGGCCTGGAGTCGTAGACCGCCCGCCCGGAGCGCCGGTTCCCGGGCCGCCCGGGGCATGACGAAGGGGACCCACGCGGGAGGTCCCCTTCACTCGTACGAGTGGCCGCTCAGCCGCGGTCGGGGACGCAGCGGCCGTCCTCCGTGCGGTACTTCCACTGCGCGCCGTCCCGGACCAGCTCCTTGACGGCCCGCACGAAACGCTCCACGTGCTCGTCCGGCGTGCCGGCCCCGAAGCTGACCCGGATGGCGTTCAGCGACTTCTCGCCCGGCTCGCCCTCCGGGGCCCCGCACTCGCCGACCTGCTGCTGGTCGCCGCCCAGCAGGGTGCGGACCAGCGGGTGGGCGCAGAAGAGGCCGTCCCGGACGCCGATGCCGTACTCGGCGGAGAGCGCCGCGGCGAAGTGGGAGCTGTTCCAGCCCTCCACCACGAAGGAGATGACGCCGACCCGGGGGGCGTCGTCGCCGAAGAGCGAGAGCACCTTGACCTCGGGCACCTCGGCCAAGCCCTCGCGCACGGTCGCGATCAGCTGCCGCTCGCGCCGGACGAGGGTGTCGAAACCGGCCTCGGTCAGCGCCTTGCAGGCGGAGGCGATGGAGTAGACGCCGATCACGTTCGGGGACCCTGCCTCATGGCGGGCGGCGGTGGTGTGCCATGCGACGTCCACTCCCCCGTCGGCACGGCGGGCGACCTTCCGCGAGGCGCCACCGCCGGCCAGGTACGGCTCGGCGTCCTGGAGCCAGTCGGCGCGGCCGGCGAGGACGCCCGAGCCGAACGGGGCGTACAGCTTGTGCCCGGAGAAGGCGATCCAGTCGACGTCCAACTCCCGCACCGAGACCGGGTGGTGGGGGGCGAGCTGGGCGGCGTCGACGACGATCCGGGCGCCGTGGGCGTGCGCGGCGGCGGCGAGTTCGCGCACCGGCCACAGCTCGCCGGTGACGTTGGACGCACCGGTGACGCAGACGAGGGCGGGGCCGCCGGCTCCCGAGGCGGCGGCCCGGCCGGCGAGCGCGCGCTCCAGGGTCTCGACGGCCTCGGCGGGGGTGCGCGGGGCGTTGAGATAGGTGACCCGGGCGTCCTTCCACGGCAGCAGCGAGGCGTGGTGCTCGGTCTCGAAGACGAAGACCTCGCAGCCGGCGGGGAGGGCCGCGGCGAGCAGGTTGAGTGAGTCGGTGGTGGAGCGGGTGAAGACGACCTGGTCGTCTTCACGGCAGTCGAGGAAGGCGGCCACGGTGGCGCGGCTGTTCTCGAACAGGTCGGTGGACAGCTGCGAGAGGTAGCCGGCGCCCCGGTGGACGCTGCCGTAGTACGGCGCGTAGGCGGCCACGTCGTCCCAGACCCGCTGGAGGGCCGGCGCGCTGGCGGCGTAGTCGAGCGCGGCGTACGTCACCTCGCCACCGGTGACGAGCGGGACGGTCACATCACGGCCCAGAACGGGCAGCGGGGCACAAACCGACTGGTCGGAGGCAACGGTGGAGACAGACATGGCGAACTCCCGTACGAGGCAGGCGAGATCCCGCGCCGGCGGACACGCGGCAGCGCTGGAAAAGAAAAGGGGTATGCGGAGAAGGGGCGGAAGGGCCCTATCGCATTCGCTTGCTCACAAGAGGCTCCCTGAGGACCAGGACCCCAAGGCTTCGAGGGGTCCGCGCTTGCCGTGGACCTTGCTGTCCACGGCCTGGTCTTCACCCGGGGCACCCCGCCACGGACGGAGGGTTGCCGGACAGCAAGCCGGGGCTTCCTAGCTGTCACTCATGACCTGGCACAGAACGTATGTCAGCTGATCGTGTCCGCGCAACCCCGTACCGCATTCCGGAACGGGGCCGCGCCGACCGATCGGGTTCGTGGCTACGCGTTGCTGGCGGTGACCCAGCGCTCCAGGGCCTTGCGGGCGGCTCCCGAGTCGATGGACTCGGCCGCCTTCGCGATCCCCTCGCGCAACTGCTCCGCCAGGGTGCCCTCCCCCGGCTCCAGCGCCGTGAGCGCCGCCGCCGAGTTGAGCAGCACCGCGTCCCGCACGGGACCGGTCTCGCCCGCGAGCAGCCGACGGGCCACATCGGCGTTGTACGAGGCGTCGGCGCCGCGCAGCGCCTCGACGGGGACGATGTCGATGCCGACGTCCCTCGGGTCGAACGCCTCCTCGCGGACCGCGCCGTCCCGGACCACCCACACCCGCGAGGTGGCGGTGGTGGTCAGCTCGTCCAGACCGTCGTCCCCGCGGAAGACGAGCGCGGAGGAGCCGCGCTCGGCGAGCACGCCCGCCATGATCGGGGCCATCCGGGCGTCGGCCACGCCGGTCGCCTGGGCCCTGACGCGGGCCGGGTTGGTGAGCGGACCGAGGAAGTTGAAGACCGTCCGGATCCCGAGCTGGCCGCGGGCGGCGGCCACGTGCCGCAGCGCGGGGTGGAACTTCACCGCGAAGCAGAAGGTGATCCCGGCCTCCTCCGCGACCTCGGCCACCCGCCGCGGGGTCAGCTCGAGGTTTACGCCGAGCTTCTCCAGGACGTCGGAGGCACCGCTCGCGCTGGACGCGGCCCGGTTCCCGTGCTTGACGACCTTGGCCCCTGCTCCGGCGACCACGATCGCCGACATGGTGGAGATGTTGACGGTCTTGGCGCCGTCGCCGCCCGTGCCGACGATGTCCACGGAGGCGCCCGGGACCTCGATGAGGTTGGCGTGCTCGTACATCGTCCGGACGAGTCCGGTGATCTCCTCGACGGTCTCGCCCTTGGCGCGCAGCGCGACGGCGAAGCCGGCGATCTGGGCGTCGGTGGCCTCGCCCCGCAGGATCCGGTCCATCGCCCAGGCGGTGTCCTCGGCGCTCTGGTCGCGGCCGGTCAGCAGGCCGTCCAGGACGGCGGGCCAGGAGCGGCCCGCCGTGGTAGGTCCTCCAGCGGGGGTCACAGCGCTCATGGCAGCTCCTGGTCATTGCCGTAACGAGACGGATACTCGCCCACCCTATCCACCCGCGGGGACGGCAAAGAGCCCCGTCCATCGAATGGACGGGGCTCTCGCTGTGGCGACCTTCAGGTCAGGTGATCAGTGGTGGCCGTGGCCGCTGGTGATCTCCTTGTACTCCTCGACGGTGGGCTTGGCGATCTGGCTGTCCTCGCCGTAGTAGCTCCGGTTGAGCCGGACCCGGAGCTTCTCCATCCGGCCCACCTTGCGCTCGACACCGTTCTCGTCGACCCCGGCCGGCAGCTCCGCGGGCTCGTACTGCTCGTGCGCCGTGAGCGCGTAGAGCTGGCCCTGGCTGAGCGGCTCGTGGATCTCGACGAACTCACCGTGCGGCAGGCGCTTGATGATGCCGGACTCGCGCCCGTGCAGCACCTTGTCCCGGTCCCGGCGCTGGAGGCCGAGGCAGATCCGCTTGGTGACGATGAACGCGATGACCGGTCCGACGAAGAACGCGATCCGGACGAACCAGGTGATCGAGTTGATCGACAGGTGGAAGTGGGTCGCGAAGATGTCGTTGCCACCACCCACGAGCATGATCATGTACGCGGTGATCCAGGCGACACCGAAGGCGGTGCGCGACGGAGCGTTGCGCGGGCGCTGCGCGATGTGGTGCTCGCGCTTGTCGCCCGTGATCCACGACTCGATGAACGGGTAGACCGCGATCGCCGCCAGGACCAGCGGGAAGAGGATCAGCGGGATCATCACACCGAGGACCAGCGTGTGGCCCCAGAGGTTGATCTCCCAGCCCGGCATGACACGGATCAGACCCTCGGCGAAGCCCATGTACCAGTCGGGCTGGGCGCCGGTCGACACCTGGTCCGGACGGTACGGGCCGAGCGCCCAGATCGGGTTGATCGAGGCGATCGCCGCGATGACCGAGATGACACCGAAGACCAGGAAGAAGAAGCCTCCGGCCTTGGCCATGTAGACCGGCAGCAGCGGCATGCCCACGACGTTCTTGTTCGTGCGGCCGGGACCCGCGTAGTGCGTGTGCTTGTGGTACACGACGAGGATCAGGTGGGCCACCACGAGACCGAGCATGATGCCGGGCAGCAGCAGCACGTGCGCCGAGTAGAACCGGGCCACGAAGTCGCCGCCGGGGAACTCCCCGCCGAACAGGAACATCGACAGGTACGTGCCGACGATCGGCACGGACAGGATCGCGCCCTGCATGAAGCGGACACCGGTGCCGGAGAGCAGGTCGTCCGGGAGCGAGTAGCCGGTGAAGCCGGTGAACATGCCCAGGAAGAACAGCAGGAAGCCGAACAGCCAGTTGATCTCACGCGGCTTGCGGAAGGCGCCGGTGAAGAACACGCGCATCATGTGAACGAACATGCCGGCGATGAAGACCAGCGCCGCCCAGTGGTGGATCTGCCGGATGAGCAGACCACCGCGCACGTCGAACGAGATGTGCATGGTCGAGTTGAACGCCTCGGACATCAGCTGACCCTGCAGCGGGATGTAGCTGCCGTGGTACTCCACCTCGTTCATCGACGGGTGGAAGAACATCGTCAGGTACACACCCGTGAGGATGATGATGATGAAGCTGTAGAGGCAGATCTCACCGAGCATGAAGGACCAGTGGTCCGGGAAGATCTTCCGCATGTTGGCCTTGGCCAGGGTGTAGACACCCAGACGGCCGTCGGCCCAGTCGGCGACCCGCTCACCGGCGGGGGCCTTCTTCTGCGTATCGGTCGTAGTGCTCATCCGCGCTCCCAGAAGGCAGGGCCGACGGGCTCGTCGAAGTCGCCGAGCGCCTCGAGGAAGCCCTTGTCGTTCACACCGATCCGCAGCTGCGGGAGGGCGTGACCGGCCGGGCCGAAGATGACGCGGGCGCCGTCGGACAGGTCGAAGGTGGACTGGTGGCACGGGCAGAGCACGTGGTGCGTCTGCTGCTCGTACAGGGAGATCGGGCAGCCCACGTGGGTGCAGATCTTCGAGAAGGCGACGATGCCCTCGTGCGACCACTCGAGCTCGCGCTTGTCCTTGATGTCGTCCGGCTGGATGCGGACGATCATCAGGGCGGCCTTGGCGATCTCGGTCTGGAAGTCGTGGTCGTGCTCCGAGAGGCCCTCGGGCATCGCGAAGGTCAGCGAACCGACCGCGACGTCCTCGGGACGCAGCGGCTCGTGCGTGTTCATGTTGATGAGCTGCTTGCCCTTGGCCCACAGCGTGCTGCGGAGCTTCTTCTCGGGCAGCGGACCCATGTCACGCAGCAGCACGATGCCGGAGAGCGGTACGAGCGACAGCGCGCCGAACATCGTGTTGCGGATCAGCTTGCGCCGACCCATGCCGGACTCGGCGGCACCGGCCGCGAAGTCCGCCATCACCTGCGCCTTGGTCTCCGCGGAGGCCTGGATCGGGTGACGCTCGTCCGCCACCTCGACGTCGGACATCAGGGTGCGGGCCCAGTGGACCGCGCCCGCGCCGATGAAGAAGAGCGCCAGACCGAGGGTCCATCCCAGGGCGAAGTTGAGCGCGCTCACCCGGCCGAACGGCCAGATGTAGACGATCTTGTCGACCGGGAAGATCACGTACGACGCGATGAAGCCGACGGTGGCCAGCATCGACAGCGTGAACATGAAGGCGACCGCACGCTCGGACCGCCGGGCGGCCCGCTCGTCGATGTCCTGGATGCGCGGCTTGTGGGGCGGAAGGCCCGGGTCGGCGAACGGGTCGTCGGCGACCTTCACCGCGCCGTGCGCGGTGTCCTGCTCACTGGGCAGGTTCTCTTCTGGAATCTCTTGGGTACTCATGACTTCTTGGCCTTAGCGGTGTGGGCCGCGACCCAGACGGCAACGGCGATCAGCGTGCCCAGCCCGAAGATCCAGCCGAAGAGACCCTCGCTGACGGGACCGAGGCCACCCAGCGAGAGCCCGCCGGGGCTGTCCGACTTGTCGCTGTTGACGGCCTGGACGTACGCGATGATGTCCCTCTTCTCCTTCTCGGGCATCGTCGTGTCCGGGAAGGAAGGCATGTTCTGAGGACCGGTCTGCATGGCCTCGAACAGGTGCTTGGGGCTCACGCCTTCGAGGCTCGGGGCGTACTTGCCGTGCGTCAGCGCGCCGCCCTCACCGGTGAAGTTGTGGCACTGGGCGCAGTTGGAGCGGAACAGGTCGCCGCCGCGGGCGATGTCGGCACCGTCGGGGCTGTACTGCGACTTCTTCGGCGTGATGGGGCCGGCACCGAGAGAGGCGACGTACGCCGCGAGCTGATCGATCTCAGCCTGCGTGTAGATGACCTTCTTCTTCGGGACCTGGGCACCCGGCTGCTGGGCCGGCATGCGGCCCGTGCCGACCTGGAAGTCCACGGACGCCGAGCCGACGCCGACCAGGGACGGGCCGTCAGAGGTTCCCTGACCGCCGGTTCCGTGGCAGCTGGCGCAGCCGACGGAGTAGAGCTTCTTGCCCTCCTCGATGGCGAGGGACTGGGCGGTTTCATCGGCCTTCGCCGTGCCCGCGGGCGCGAAGGCGGCGTACAGCCCCCCAGTGGCCGCCAGCGCGAGAAGGAGGACGACGACCGCCGCCAGCGGATGGCGTCGTCGTGCGGAGAGCTTTTTCACGGATTACCCCGGTGTCAGGATCTTCTGCGTCGATGCTTGCTGGATGTCTCGGTGCGCCGAGGGGCGCCCGATTACTTGATCATGTAGATCGTGGCGAAGAGGCCGATCCAGACGACATCGACGAAGTGCCAGTAGTAGGACACGACGATGGCGGCGGTTGCCTGCTCGTGAGTGAACCTCTTGGCGGCGTACGTCCGGCCCAGGACCAGCAGGAAGGCGATGAGACCGCCCGTCACGTGCAGGCCGTGGAAGCCGGTGGTCAGGTAGAACACGGAGCCGTACGGGTCCGACGAGAGCGAGAGGCCCTCGTGCTTGACCAGCTCGGTGTACTCGAAGACCTGGCCGCCGATGAAGATCGCACCCATCACGAACGTGATGATGAACCACGTCCGGAGCTTCTTCACATCGCCCCGCTCGGCGGCGAAGACGCCGAGCTGGCAGGTGAGGGAGGAGAGCACCAGGATCGTGGTGTTGGTGGCCGAGAACGGGAAGTTCAAGGCCGAGGCCTTTTCCGCCCAGAAGTCGGCTCCCGTCACCGATCGCAGGGTGAAGTACATCGCGAAGAGGGCCGCGAAGAACATCAGCTCGGAACTCAACCAGATGATGGTTCCGACGCTGGTGAGGTTCGGCCGATTGACCGACGGGTGCGCGTGCCCGGTTTCTACTGTCGTTACTGTCGCCACGACCGACATTATGTCGGTCGCTTATCCCGCCCTCACTCCGGGGGGTGCCGTTCGGAGTGTCAGGGGGGTGTGTCCAGCCCGAACGGCCCATCGAAGAGGTCTCCCAACCGGGGTCGAACCGGTGTTGACGGGGTGTGGGACGGAGTAGCATCCGCCGCATCGGTTGATGACCTTCACGGAGGAACGATGCAGTCGAGCGCCACGGTCCTGGTCTACAGCGACGACGCGAACACCCGCGCGCAGGTGCGGCTCGCCGCGGGACGCAGGCCCGCGGCCGACGTTCCCCCGGTCGAGTACATCGAGTGCGCGACACTCCCGGCGGTACTGAAGCGCCTCGACGAGGGCGGCGTGGACGTCTGCGTCCTGGACGGCGAGGCGGTGCCCGCCGGCGGGATGGGCGTCTGCCGCCAGATCAAGGACGAGGTCTTCCACTGCCCGCCGGTGCTGCTGCTGATCGGCCGCCCGCAGGACGCCTGGCTGGCCACCTGGAGCCGCGCGGACGCCGCGGTGACCCTCCCGGTCGAGCCGGTCGACTTCGCGGCGTCCCTCGCGGCCCTGCTGCGCGCACGGCTCGCCATCGACGCGTGAGGCGCGTGCGGGACGGGCCCCCGGGGGCCCGTCCCGCAGCCCGGCCGGAAACGCCCAAGGGGTCCGCGGGCATGTGCCGGACACCCCTAGAGCGACGGCCGTAGGCGGGCGATCTCGGTCGGGGCGGTGCGGTTCTTGGCGTCGGCCACCAGTGCGCTCCCCTGCCGCCACTCGTCCCACGGCAGGTTCCAGTCGCCGAAGCCGTTGCCGAAGGTGTCCATCGTGTCGCCGTAGCTGTTGACGGTCTTCACGATGTCGCCCGGGCGCACGGTCTCGAAGAACCAGGCGGCGTTCCCCGTCGACATCCCGACACAGCCGTGACTGACGTTCGCAACTCCTTGCGAGCCGACGGACCACGGCGCGGCGTGGACGTATTCACCACTCCAGGTGACGCGCGTCGCGTAGTAGACGGGCAGGTCGTACGACTCCGAGCTGCCCGCGGCGATGCCGACGCTGGTGCCCCGCATCCGGACGAAGTACTCCTTGCCCAGCACCACTTTGATCCCGTTTCGGGTGGAGAAGCCCGGCTTCCCGGTGGTCACCGGAATGGTGTTGATCACTTCTCCGTTGCGCCGCACGGTCATGTAGTGCGAGCCGGCGTCCGCGACGGCCTCGATCCGGTCACCGATCGTCAGCTTCAGCGGCTTCGACTCGCCGCCGTAGAGCTTGTCGCCGACCTTCACCCCGTCCAGGTTCGCGCTCACCGAGATCGCCGCTCCCGCGGGCCAGTACTCCTTCGGACGGAAGTGCAGCTTCTCGTCGTCCACCCAGTGCCAGGAGCCCTCCACGGACGGCGTGGAGCGCACCTTGAGGGCCCGCTCGACCACCGCCCGGGCCGCCTTGTCCTTCACCGGGAGGCTCAGGTCGGCCGTGATCGGCTGCCCGACGCCGTACTTGCCCGCCTCCGGGCCGAACTTCACGGTGAGCGCCCGCTTGGCCGGAGTCGTCTCGAACGTGAACGTACGGGTCCCGGGAGCGCCGTCCCCGTCCTCCGTGGCGACCTTGACGGTGTAGCGGGCTCCGGCGGTCAGAGAGCCCGTGGAGCGCCAGCGCAGGCCGTCCGCGGTGAGTTCGCCGGCCAGGTGGTGCCCGGTCGCGTCGACGGCCGTCACATCCGTGATGCGGCTCTCGTCGCCCTTGGCGGTGATCTCCAGCGCCTTGTCCGGGTCGGCCTTCCTGCCGTCCGCCGGAGCGCTGAAGGAGATCTGCTGCGCCGCGTCGTACGGCCTCGTCGACAGCGGGTGGCCCTTCGAGCCCGAGCAGGCGGTGGTGCCCGCGGAGACGGTGACGGCCAGCAGGGTGCAGCTCACAACAGTCCGAATGCGCGGCGTGTCGTTCATGACATCACCGTAAGAACAATCCTCGGGGCGAGCGCGCCGAGTGCTGCAAAAGAGGGGCCCGGCCGCTTCGGTGACGAAGCGGCCGGGCCCCTCGGGGTCCTGCGGGTCCTGCTACTGGTTCTGGTTCTCACCGCGGTAGAACTCGAACACCCAGCCGAACAGGCCGACCAGGATGAGCGGGGTGGAGAAGTACAGGATCCACCAGCCCATCGCGACGGCGAGGAAGGCGAGCGCGCCGCCGATGGCCAGCGAGAGCGGCTGCCAGCTGTGGGGGGCGAAGAAGCCCACCTCGCCGGCCTCGTCCGCGACGTCGGCCTCCTTGTCGTCCTGCGCCATCGCGTCGACACGCTTGGCCGTGAAGGCCAGGTAGTAGCCGATCATGATGGACAGGCCGAAGGCGAGGAAGAGCGCCGTGGTGCCGACCGGCTCCTTCGACCAGACGCCGTAGAGGATCGCCATGGCGAGGATGAAGACGCTCAGCCAGATGAACATCTTGCCCTGGATCTTCACTTGCCGGCCTCCTTCTCACCCGCGAGGGCCTTCTCGGCACCGTGGTTCTCGAGCTGGTCGATCGCCGCGATCTCCGGGTGGTGCAGGTCGAACGCCGGGGATTCGGAGCGGATCCGCGGCAGGGTGAGGAAGTTGTGGCGCGGCGGCGGGCAGGAGGTCGCCCACTCGAGCGAGCGGCCGTAGCCCCACGGGTCGTCGACCTCGATCTTCTTGCCGTACTTGGCGGTCTTCCAGACGTTGTACAGGAACGGCAGGATCGACAGTCCGAGCAGGAACGAGGAGATCGTCGAGATCGTGTTCAGCGCGGTGAAGCCGTCGGCGTCGAGGTAGTCCGCGTAACGACGCGGCATGCCCTCGGCGCCCAGCCAGTGCTGCACCAGGAAGGTGCCGTGGAAGCCGATGAACAGCGTCCAGAAGGTGATCTTGCCGAGCCGCTCGTCCAGCATCTTGCCGGTGAACTTCGGCCACCAGAAGTGGAAGCCGGCGAACATCGCGAAGACCACGGTGCCGAAGACGACGTAGTGGAAGTGCGCGACGACGAAGTACGAGTCGGAGACGTGGAAGTCCATCGGCGGGGAGGCCAGGATGACACCCGTCAGGCCACCGAAGGTGAAGGTGACCAGGAAGCCGATCGTCCAGAGCATCGGTGTCTCGAAGGACAACGAGCCCTTCCACATCGTTCCGATCCAGTTGAAGAACTTCACGCCGGTCGGTACGGCGATGAGGAACGTCATGAAGGAGAAGAACGGGAGGAGGACGCCGCCCGTGACGTACATGTGGTGGGCCCACACGGTCACGGACAGACCGGCGATCGCGATGGTCGCGGCGATCAGGCCGATGTAGCCGAACATCGGCTTGCGGCTGAAGACCGGGATCACTTCGGAGACGATGCCGAAGAACGGCAGGGCGATGATGTACACCTCTGGGTGTCCGAAGAACCAGAAGAGGTGCTGCCACAGCAGGGCACCGCCGTTGGCCGCGTCGAAGACGTGGGCACCGAACTTGCGGTCCGCCTCCAGGGCGAACAGCGCGGCCGCCAGGACCGGGAAGGCGAGCAGGACCAGCACACCGGTCAGCAGCACGTTCCAGGTGAAGATCGGCATGCGGAACATCGTCATGCCCGGAGCGCGCATGCAGATGATCGTGGTGATGAAGTTGACCGAACCGAGGATCGTGCCGAAGCCGGAGAAGGCCAGACCCATGATCCACATGTCGGCGCCGACACCCGGCGAGCGGACGGCGTCCGACAGCGGGGAGTAGGCGAACCAGCCGAAGTCGGCCGCACCCTGCGGGGTGAGGAAGCCGGCCACCGCGATGATCGAGCCGAAGAGGTACAGCCAGTACGCGAACATGTTCAGCCGCGGGAACGCCACGTCGGGCGCGCCGATCTGCAGCGGCATGATCCAGTTCGCGAAGCCGGCGAACAGCGGCGTCGCGAACATCAGCAGCATGATCGTGCCGTGCATCGTGAACGCCTGGTTGAACTGCTCGTTCGACATGATCTGCGTGCCCGGACGGGCCAGCTCGGCGCGCATGAAGAGCGCCATCAGACCGCCGATGCAGAAGAAGACGAACGACGTCACGAGGTACATCGTGCCGATCGTCTTGTGGTCGGTGGTGGTCAGCCACTTCACCACGACATTGCCGGGCTGCTTGCGCCGGACGGGCAGCTCGTTCTCGTACGAGTCCTCAGCTGCTGCGGCGGCACCCTGGGGTTCGTTGAGGATGCTCACAGTTGGTTCTTCTCCGCATTCCTGGCCGGGTCCGTCTGCTCAATGCCCGACGGGATGTAGCCGGTCTGCCCCTTCTCCGCCAGCTCCTTCAGGTGCTGCTGGTAGCGCTCCGGAGAGACCACCTTGACGTTGAAGAGCATCCGGGAGTGGTCGACACCGCACAGCTCGGCGCACTTTCCGAGGAAGGTGCCCTCCTGGGTCGGGGTGACCTCGAAGGCGTTGGTGTGGCCCGGGATGACGTCCTGCTTCATGAGGAAGGGGACGACCCAGAAGGAGTGGATGACGTCACGGGAGGTCAGGACGAACCGGACCTTCTCGCCCTTGGGCAGCCACAGGGTCGGGCCCGGGTTGCCGGTCTGCGGGTTCCGGTCGCCGGGGATGCCGGCGTCGTAGACACCGCCGGCGTTCGCCGGGAAGTCGTCCTGGAACTTGTCCGGAATCGCGGCGAGGTTCGGGGCCGTCTTGGCGTCACCCGTCACACCCGGAACGTTCTCGATGTAGTTGAAGCCCCAGCTCCACTGGTAGCCGACCACGTTGATGGTGTGGGCCGGCTTGGGGGCGAGCGACAGGAGCTTCGACTCGTCGCGCGCGGTGAAGTAGAAGAGCACCGACACGATGATGAGCGGAGTGACCGTGTACAGCGCCTCGATGGGCATGTTGTACCGCGTCTGCGGCGGTACCTCGACCTTGGTGCGGCTGCGCCGGTGGAAGATGACGGACCACAGGATCAGCCCCCAGACCAGCACGCCCGTGACGAGCGCAGCCGCCCACGAGCCCTGCCAGAGGGAGAGGATCGTGGGCGCCTCTTCGGTCACCGGGGTGGGCATACCAAGGCGGGGGAAGTCTTCCCAGTTGTACGAGCAGCCGGTGGCTGTCGCCAGGATCAGGCCCGCAGTCAGCACCTGCGGCAGCTTCCGCCGCATCGGGCGCCGCGACGAGCGGTCGGAGCCGTTGGGACTCACGTAGCGCCTTCCCGAGAGTCTCGGCCCGCGCTGGTCGGCTACGGCCGTCTCGCTGGTCGGTCGCCGCCCCGGCCGCGGGCAGGGGTTTGGATGTTTATGCGGACCAAACCCTACTGGACGCTATTTGGGGTCGCGCGGGGAGGGTGCCCAACGCGCCGTCCGACTCCCCGAAGGGGTGGACTCCGCCATTCCGCAGGTCGTCCCGCGATGTCGTCCCCCGGCCGGCCTGCGGCACGACCGGGGCATCTGACGGGGGCTCATACGGCGGGGCTCTACCGTGGACGGGTGCCCTACTTCGACGCCGCGTCCGCCGCCCCCCTGCACCCCGTCGCCCGCCAGGCGCTGCTTGCCTCCCTCGACGAGGGCTGGGCCGATCCGGCCCGGCTCTACCGCGAGGGGCGGCGGGCCCGGCTGCTGCTCGACGCGGCGCGGGAGGCCGCGGCCGAGGCGGTGGGCTGCCGTCCGGACGAGCTGGTGTTCACTCCTTCGGGGACGCACGCGGTTCACTCGGGAATTTCCGGAGCGCTCGCGGGGCGTCGGCGTGTCGGGAACCGGCTCGTGGTGTCGGCGGTCGAGCACTCCTCGGTGCTGCACGCGGCCGAGGCGCACGCGGGGGCCGGCGGCACGGTGACCGAGGTGCCGGTCGGCCGCTCGGGTGCGGTGGAGGCCGGGGCCTTCGCGGCGTCCCTGGAGGCGGGGACCGCCCTGGCCTGCCTGCAGTCCGCCAACCACGAGGTAGGGACGGTCCAGCCGGTGGCCGAGGTCGCCGAGGCGTGCCGGGCGGCGGGAGTGCCGCTGTTCGTGGACGCGGCGCAGTCGCTGGGCTGGGGGCCGGTCGAGGGCGACTGGTCGCTGCTGGCGGCGAGCGCGCACAAGTGGGGCGGTCCGGCGGGGGTCGGTCTGCTCGTCGTGCGCAAGGGGGTGCGGTTCGCCGTGCGGGGGCCGGCGGACGAACGGGAGTCGGGGCGGGCGGCCGGCTTCGAGAACCTTCCGGCGATCGTGGCGGCGGCCGCCTCGCTGCGGGCGGTGCGCGCGGAGGCGGAGGCCGAGGGGGCGCGGCTGCGCGGTCTCGTGGACCGGATCCGCGGCCGCGTGGCGGAGCTGGTTCCGGACGTGGAGGTGGTGGGCGATCCGGTGCGGCGGCTCCCGCACCTCGTCACCTTCTCCTGTCTGTATGTCGACGGGGAGACCCTGCTGCACGAGCTGGACCGGGAGGGCTTCTCCGTGTCGTCGGGTTCGTCGTGCACGAGTGCGACCCTCACCCCCAGCCACGTGCTGCGGGCGATGGGGGTGCTGAGCGAGGGCAACGTCCGGGTGTCCCTGCCCGCCGGTACGCCTTCGGATGAGGTGGACCGCTTCCTGGAGGTGCTGCCGGGGGTGGTCGGGGCGGTACGGGAGCGGCTCGGCGCCCCGGAGCCCGCGGCCTCGGCGGGCGGGGCGGACTCCCTCGTGGTGGACGCCCTGGGCAGGCGCTGCCCGATCCCGGTCATCGAGCTGGCGAAGGTGATCGGCGACGTCCCGGTGGGCGGCACGGTGACCGTCCTCGCCGACGACGAGGCGGCCCGGCTCGACATCCCGGCCTGGTGCGAGATGCGCGGGCAGGAGTACCTGGGCGAGGAGCCCTCCCCGAAGGGCGGCACGGCCTACCGGGTGCGGCGGGTGGCCTAGGGCGGGGTCGCGACGCACCGCCGGGGCCGGGCGTCGCAGGGACGGGGTCGCGACATCCCGCCGGGGCCGGACGCCGCGGGGCGTGGTGGCGCCGCAGGGCGTGGTGGCGCCGCAGGGCGTGGTGGCGCCGAGGGGCCCGCGTGGTGCGGGCCCCGCGGCGGGGCCGGAGCCCTCCGGCTCAGGCCAGGTGCGCCTGGACCTCGGCGCCGGCCTCGTGGCCGTACGCCTTGACGAACCGCTCCATGAAGTTGGCGCGGCGCAGCGTGTACTCCTGGGTGCCGAGGGTCTCGATCACCAGCGTGGCGAGCATGCAGCCGACCTGGGCCGCGCGCTCCAGGCCGACGCCCCAGGACAGGCCGGTGAGGAAGCCGGCGCGGAACGCGTCGCCGACGCCGGTCGGGTCGACCTTGGCGTCCTCCTCCGGGCAGCCGACCTCGATGACCGGCTCGCCCGCGCGCTCGATGCGCACGCCGCGCGACCCGAGGGTGGTGACCCGGTGGCCGACGCGGCCGAGGATCTCGTCGTCGCTCCAGCCCGTCTTCGACTCGATGAGGCCCTTCTCGTACTCGTTGGAGAAGAGGTAGGTCGCGCCGTCGAGGAGGGTGCGGATCTCGGCGCCGTCCATGCGGGCGATCTGCTGCGAGAAGTCGGCGGCGAAGGCGATGCCGCGCGTCTTGCACTCCTCGGTGTGGCGGAGCATCGCCTCGGGGTCGTCGGCGCCGATCAGCACGAGGTCCAGGCCGCCGACCCGGTCGGCGACGGCCTTCAGCTCGATCTGCCGGGCCTCGCTCATGGCGCCGGTGTAGAAGGAGCCGATCTGGTTGTGGTCCTTGTCCGTGGTGCAGACGAACCGGGCGGTGTGCAGGACCTCGGAGATCCGCACGGAGCCGGTGTCGACGCCGTGGCGGTCCAGCCAGGCGCGGTACTCGTCGAAGTCGTAGCCGGCCGCTCCCACCAGGATCGGGTGGCCGCCGAGCTGGCCCATGCCGAAGCAGATGTTCGGGCCGACACCTCCCCTGCGGATGTCGAGGTTGTCGACGAGGAAGGAGAGGGAGACCGTGTGCAGCTGGTCCGCGACGAGCTGGTCTGCGAACCGGCCGGGGAAGGTCATCAGGTGGTCGGTGGCGATGGAGCCGGTGACTGCGATACGCACGGCTGGGCGCTCCTGCGGGACGGAGTGGCGTTGACAGTTCACGCTACCGGGCCGGAGGCCCCCCTGCCGAACAGTGGAAACTACCCCAGAGTAGGGCTTTTCACCGAAGCCGTACCGTGCGTACGGTGCGCGTATGTCCACGCACCCCGCTCCCCGGGAGCATCAGGAGTCCGAGTTCAGCCTCGCCCAGCTGCGCGGCGACAGCGCGCGGATGGCCCCGCACTGGGTGGTCCCGGCGACCGCGGCGGCCGATCCGGTCTCCCCTTCGCTGATCCACGGTGTCGTCGTCCCGCCCGCCTCGGCCCGGCTGATCGCCGCCACGTCCGAGTACGGCGGCTGAGGACGGAACCGGCCGCTCCCCTCTTCCGTCCCATCGGTGTCTTCGACAGGATTCCGGCGGGACGAAGGAGTATGCGGTGAGCGGTACGGAGAACCCGCGACGGAAGCGTACGGCGCCGTTGGTCGCCTCGGTGACGGCGGGAGTGCTGCTGATCGGCGGCGGCGGCGTGTACGTCGCCACGACGGCGTCGGACGGCGGTGCCGGCGGTACGAGGAGCAGCTCCGCCCCTCCCCCGCCCCTGCACCTCGACGCCAAGGGCGGCACCGGCGGCGACGGCCCCGGCATCGCGCCCGGCGAGCCGGACCCGAACGACGGCGGAGCCGTCTACAAGGCCAAGGGCCCACTCCCCAAGGGGCCCTCCTCGGCCGCAGTCCACCGGCCCGAGGGCCGGGTCACCTCGGCGGAGGTGACCCGGCTGGCCACGGCACTCGGCATCGCGGGCGCCCCGAGGCTGGAGGGCGCGGTCTGGAAGATCGCGCCGGAGAAGGACGGGTCGGGGCTGCGGCTCGACGTGTCCGCCGAGGCCCCGGGCAGCTGGACGGTCTCGCGGTACGACGGCGGGCCGGCCGGGGACACCTGCCTGAAGGGCAGGGCGTGCCCGCCCCCGGGCGAGCCGAAGCCGCCGCGCGGCGGCACTGCGGTGAGCGAGGCGGCGGCGAAGGCCGCGGCCGCGCCCGTCCTGAAGGCGATCGGGCAGAGCGACGCCGCGGTGGACGCGTCCCAGGTGATGAACGGGTCGGTACGGGTGGTCAACGCCGATCCGGTCGTGGGCGGGCTGCCGACGTACGGCTGGTCGACCGGGATCCATATCGGCCCCGACGGCACGCCGGTGGCGGGCAGCGGACACCTGAAGGAGCCCTCGAAGGACGACACCTATCCGGTGCTCGGGGCGACCGGGGCGCTGGAGGAGCTGAACAAGGCGTCCGCCGGCGGTCGGATCGGGATCGGCGGGTGCGCCAGCGACCCGCCGGCGACGGCGGACGGCCCGGCGGCGACGTGCGAGCCGGACGCCGAGCCACGGGAGCTGTCCGTGACCGGCGCGGTCTTCGGTCTCGCCTCTCAGTTCGTGAACGAGAAGCGGGTGCTCGTGCCGTCGTGGCTCTTCCGGGTCGAGCCGCAGGGCGGCGGCACGCCCTACACCGTCGTCCAGACGGCGGTGGCTCCGGAGCATCTGGCTCCGCCGGTGAAGCCGTCCGCGCCCCCCGCCCCCGACGAGGGCACGGCGCCCGCGCGCCGCATCGAGTCGTACCGGACCGACAGCACCGGCACCGCGCTGGCGGTCACCTTCTGGGGCGGGGTGTGCAGCACCTACACGGTCTCGGCGGACCAGGGGCCCGGCAAGGTCTCGGTGCGGGTGAGCGAGCGGCCGAGCGACCCGGACCGGGTGTGCGTCGCCATGGCGGTGGAGGTGACGAAGACGGTGACGCTCACCCAGCCGCTCGGTGCCCGGTCGGTCATGGACGCGGCGAGCGGGGAGCCCGTCCCCCGGAAGTAGGTTCGCGGCCCTGCGAGGCCGGTGGACGCGCGAAGGCGGCCGCCCGGATGACCGGGTGGCCGCCTTCGCGCGTGTGGCGCCCTGGGGGCTTAGCTGAACGAGTCGCCGCAGGCGCAGGAGCCCGTGGCGTTCGGGTTGTCGATGGTGAAGCCCTGCTTCTCGATGGTGTCGACGAAGTCGATGGAGGCGCCGCCGAGGTAGGGGGCGCTCATGCGGTCGGTGACGACCTTGACGCCGTCGAAGTCCTTGACGACGTCACCGTCGAGCGAACGCTCGTCGAAGAAGAGCTGGTAACGCAGGCCGGAGCAGCCGCCGGGCTGAACGGCGACGCGCAGAGCCAGATCGTCGCGGCCTTCCTGGTCGAGCAGGGCCTTGACCTTGGCCGCGGCGGCGTCAGACAGGAGGATGCCGTCGCTGACAGTGGTCTTCTCGTCCGATACGGACATCTGCTTCTCTCCCGGGTTGTACGGAGACTGCTTGCCGACGGTTGCAACCGGCGGGGCCCCGGATTCATTCCGGTTGGAGCCCGAGTCTTTCCCCTTCATGCTCGCACACCGGCTCGGGTACCGGAACGCACCAGGAGAGGGGGTGCGGCGCGGACTTTCGTCACATCGACACTATGGACATCGTCAAAGTGACGTGAACCGGTTATCATAGATAGTGTCATTTAGACGAAAAGGCCCGCTCGCAGACTCGCAGACAAGAAAGGGTGCGTGACGTGACCACCGCCCAGCCCCTGGACGTCCAGCCGACGCCGCTCGCCCTCCTGCTGCTCGGCCGCGAGGCCGACCCCAGGAGCGAGCGCGGCGTGGAGTGCCCCGGCGACCTGCCGTCGCCCTCCGACCCCGACCTGGTGGAGCGTGCGCGCGCCGCGAAGGAGAAGCTCGGGGACAAGGTCTTCGTCCTCGGCCATCACTACCAGCGCGACGAGGTCATCCAGTTCGCGGACGTCACCGGCGACTCGTTCAAGCTCGCCCGCGACGCGGCCGCGCGCCCGGAGGCGGAGTACATCGTCTTCTGCGGTGTGCACTTCATGGCCGAGTCCGCCGACATCCTCACCACCGACGACCAGAAGGTCGTCCTGCCGGACCTGGCGGCGGGCTGCTCGATGGCGGACATGGCCACCGCCGAACAGGTCGCGGAGTGCTGGGACGTACTGACCGAGGCCGGCGTCGCCGAGCAGGTCGTCCCCGTCTCGTACATGAACTCGTCGGCCGACATCAAGGCCTTCACCGGCAAGCACGGCGGCACGATCTGCACCTCGTCCAACGCCAAGCGCGCGCTCGACTGGGCGTTCGAGCAGGGCGAGAAGGTGCTCTTCCTGCCCGACCAGCACCTGGGCCGCAACACCGCCGTCCGTGAGATGGGCATGTCGCTGGAGGACTGCGTCCTCTACAACCCGCACAAGCCCAACGGCGGCCTGACCGTTGAGGAGCTGCGCGCCGCCAAGATGATCCTGTGGCGGGGTCACTGCTCGGTGCACGGCCGGTTCTCGCTGGACTCGGTGAACGACGTGCGCGAGCGGATCCCGGGCGTGAACGTCCTCGTCCACCCGGAGTGCAAGCACGAGGTCGTGGCGGCCGCCGACTACGTCGGCTCCACGGAGTACATCATCAAGACCCTGGAGGCGGCCCCGGCCGGCTCGAAGTGGGCCATCGGCACGGAGCTGAACCTGGTTCGCCGCGTCGCCGCCGCGCACCCGGACAAGGAGGTCGTCTTCCTCGACAAGACGGTCTGCTTCTGCTCGACGATGAACCGGATCGACCTGCCGCACCTGGTGTGGGCGCTCGAGTCGCTGGCCGACGGCAAGCTGGTCAACCGCATCGAGGTCGACAAGGAGACCGAGAGCTTCGCCAAGCTGGCCCTGGAGCGGATGCTCGCCCTGCCGTAACCCCCGCGCGTCCGCGTCCCCGGCAGCGGCCGGTGGAGGACCGGAATCCCGCACGGCACCGCCGAAGGGCGCCCCGCGAACCGCGGGGCGCCCTTCGGCCTTGTGCGTGCCGGGCTCAGATGTCCAGCTTGTCGAGCTTGTCGAGCAGGGTCGCGTCCCCGGGGGTCACGTCCGGCTGCTCGGGGTCGCCCGAGGAGCCCTCCCGCTTCGCGGCCTTCTTCGCCTTCTTCTCGGCCTTCCTCTTCGCGCGGCGCTCCTTGCGCAGCTCGACCATCGCGTAGAGCGTCGGGACGAGCAGCAGGGTGAGCAGCGTCGAGGTGATCAGACCGCCGATCACGACCACCGCGAGCGGCTGGGCGATGAAGCCGCCCTCGCCCGTGATGCCGAGCGCCATCGGGAGCAGGGCGAAGATCGTCGCCAGAGCCGTCATGAGGATCGGGCGCAGTCGGTGGCGGCCGCCCTCGACGACCGCCTCGACGATCCCCAGGCCCTGGGCCCGGTACTGGTTGATCAGATCGATCAGGACGATCGCGTTGGTGACCACGATGCCGATCAGCATCAGCATGCCGATCATCGCCGGGACGCCCATCGCGGTGCCGGTGACCACCAGCAGACCGATCGCGCCGGTCGCCGCGAACGGGATCGACACCAGCAGGATCAGCGGCTGGATCAGCGACCGGAAGGTCGCCACCAGGAGCATGAAGACGATCGCGATCGCCGCGAGCATCGCCAGGCCCAGATTGGCGAACGCCTCGGACTGGTCCTCGGAGACTCCGCCGATGGAGGCGGTCGCGCCCTCCGGGAGGTCGAGCGCGCTGATCTTCGACTGGAGCTCCGTGCTCACCGCTCCGGTGTTGTCACCGGTGGGCTTGGCCGTGATCGTGGCGGCCCGCGAGCCGTCGATCCGGGTCATCGAGACCGGACCCGGGACCAGCTTCACCTCGGCGATGTCGCCGAGCTTGACCGGTCCGAGCGGAAGCGCCTTGAGCTCGGCCATGGTGGTGGCCCGCCGCGCGGAGGTGAGGACGACGTCCCGCTCGGTCTCGTCGAGGATCGCCTTGCCGGCGGGGGTGCCGCGGACCGCCTGCGCGACGGCCATGCCGAGGGTCGTGTCGTCGAAACCGAGGTCCGCCGCCTTCGCGTTGGCCTTGACGGAGATCCGCGGCACGGACTGCGACAGGTCGCTCTGGACGTCGGTGACGTCGTCGAGCTCGGCGACCTCGGCCTTGACCGCTTCGGACGCCTTCCTCAGGGTGTCGGCGTCGGATGCCTTGACCACCACGCTCAGGTCCTGGCTGCCGAAGCCGTCGCCCGCCGCGATCGTCGTGTCGCCGATGCCGTCGAGGCCGCCCAGCGCCTCGTCGATCGCGTCACGGGTCTTCTCGTACGACGCCGAGTCCTCCAGCGTGACCTGGTACGAGGCCTGGTTGGCGCCGGTGCCGCCGCCGAAGGCGGCCATGAAGCCCGAGGAGCCGACCGTGACCTGGTAGTCCTTCACCCCGTCGGTGGTGGACAGGACCTTCTCCACCTTCTTCGCGGCCTCGTCGGCCGCCGCGAGGCTGGTGCCCGGAGCGAGCTCCTGCCTGATGCTCAGGACCTCCTGCTCGCCCTGGTCGAAGAAGTTGGTCTTAAGGAGCGGGGCCATGCCGAAGGTGCCGACCAGGACCACGATCGCGATCGCCACGCTGGTGAGACGGCGCCGGGTCGCGAAGCGCAGGACCGGGACGTACAGGCGCTGCAGCCGGCTCCGGTCCTCCTTCTCCTCCGCGCGGCGCCGGGCCTCGTCCGGGTCCTCCGACGTGCCCTTGGGGGCGCGCAGGAACCAGTACGAGAGGACCGGGACGACGGTGAGGGAGACGAGGAGCGAGGCGAGCAGGGCCGCGGTGACGGTCAGGCTGAACGAGCCGAACAGCTCGCCGACCATGCCGCCGACCAGACCGATCGGGAGGAAGACCGCGACGGTGGTGAGCGTGGAGGAGGTCACGGCGCCCGCGACCTCGCGGACCGCCGTGAGGATCGCCGACTGGCGCTCCTCGCCGTAGCCGAGGTGCCGCTTGATGTTCTCCAGGACCACGATCGAGTCGTCGACGACCCGGCCGATGGCGATGGTGAGGGCGCCCAGCGTCAGCATGTTGAGCGACAGGTCGCGGGTCCACAGCACGATCAGGGCCAGGACGACCGAGAGCGGGATGGAGACCGCGGTGACCAGGGTGGAACGGATCGAGGCGAGGAAGACCAGGATCACCAGGACGGCCATGACGAGGCCGAGCGCGCCCTCGGTGGTCAGACCGGAGATCGACTTGGAGACGGCGGGTCCCTGGTCGGAGACGACGGTCAGCTCGGCGCCCGCGCCGAGGTCCTCGCGCAGCCCGGGGAGCTTGTCCTGGACCGCCTCGGAGATGGCGACGGCGCTGCCGTCGTTGTCCATCGTGGCCATCACGGCGAGGCTGGGCTTGCCGTCGGTACGGGTGATGGAGACCCGCGAGGACTCCTCCTGCTTCACGGACGCCACGTCGCCGAGGCGGACCGCCTTGCCCTTCTCGGGCTTGATCCGCAGGTCCTGGATCTGCTGGAGCGAGGTGAAGCCGCCGCCCACCTGGACCGTGCGGCTCTTGCCGGCCTCGGAGAACGAGCCGGCCGGGACGGTGCCGCCGCCCGAGCGGATGGCCTCCGCGAGCTTCATGGCGCTGAGGCCGGCCTTGGCGAGCTTGGCGTCGTCGGGGGTGACGGAGACCTGGAGGTCCTGGACGCCGTCGACGGAGACCTGGCCGACGCCGTCGATGTCCTCCAGGGCCGGGACGACGGTCCGCTCCAGCTGGTCGGCGAGCGCCTGCTGGTCCTTGTCCGAGGTGACGGCGAGGACGACCGTCGGGATGTCGTCGGTCGAGCCGGCGACGACCTGCGGGTCGACTCCGTCCGGCAGCGCCACGCGCGCCCGGTTCACGGCCTGCTGGACGTCGGCGACGAGCTGCTTGGTGCCCTCGTCGCCGTAGTCGAAGGTCGCCATGATGACGGCGTTGCCCTCGGAGGCGGTGGACGTGATGCCCGTGATGCCGTCGACGGCCTTCAGAGTGTTCTCGAGCGGCTCGACCACCTGCTTCTCGACCACGTCGGGGGACGCGCCCTGGTACGGGGCCAGCACCGAGACCATCGGAAGTTCGATCGAGGGCAGCAGCTGCTGCTTCAGCTGCGGTATCGCGATCGCTCCGAAGACGATGGCGACGATGGACATCAGCCCTATCAGGGCCCGTTGCGCGAGGCTGAATCTGGACAGCCAGGACATGGGGTCTCTCTTCTGTGGCGTGCTCGGCGGTTCTGTGGCGTGCTCGGCGGGTCCGAGGCGCACTCGGCGGGCGCGGAGGAAGGCCCGACCTACACCATCAGCCATGAGAAGGGCCGGGTCCTCGCCCCCCGGGCCCAAATCCTTATGCCGCGCATACCGCGCCTGGAGTACGCCGGGGTACTCCTTCACTCCACCCTCGGACGTACCAGACCCGACTCGTAGGCCGTGACCACCAGCTGGGCCCGGTCGCGGGCACCGAGTTTGGCCATGGTCCGGTTGACATGCGTCTTGACCGTGAGAGGGCTGACTTCGAGGCGCTCGGCGATCTCGTCGTTGGAGTGGCCGCCGCCGACGAGGACGAGCACCTCCCGTTCGCGGGTGGTGAGGGCGGCCAGGCGCTCGGAGTACGACGCCGGCTCCGCACCGTCTCCCGGGTCCGAACTCCCGCCCTGTGCCAGGAACCTGGCGATCAGCCCTTTGGTCGCGACGGGCGAGAGCAGCGCCTCGCCGGCGGCGGCGATCCGGATGGCGTTGAGCAGTTCCTCCGGTTCCGCCCCCTTTCCGAGGAAGCCGGAGGCGCCGGCCCGGAGCGACCGCACGACGTACTCGTCGACTTCGAAGGTGGTCAGCATGACGATCCGGACGGCGGACAGCTCCGGGTCGGCGGTGATCATGCGGGTGGCGGCCAGGCCGTCCGTACCAGGCATCCGGATGTCCATCAGGACGACGTCGGCCTTCTCGGAGCGTGCGAGGGCGACGGCCTCGGCCCCGTCGGCGGCCTCGGCGACGACCTCCATGTCGGGCTCGGAGTCCACCAGCACCCTGAACGCGCTGCGGAGCAGTGCCTGGTCGTCGGCGAGCAGTACCCGGATCGTCATGTGTCCTCCCCCGTACGGGCCGTGGTGGGCAGTATCGCCTGGACGCGGAAGCCGCCGCCGTAGCGGGGCGCGGCGGTCAGGGTGCCGCCGAGGGCGGTGACCCGCTCCCGCATGCCGAGCAGCCCGTGGCCTCCGGTGTCCGTGGCGGCCGCCGCGGGCTGGGGGGTGCCGTTGTCGAGGACGGTGATCTCGACGGTCCTGCCGACCCGCACCACGCTCACCTCCGCCCTGGCCGCCGGTCCCGCGTGCTTGCGCACGTTGGTCAGGGCCTCCTGGATGATCCGGTACGCGGCGAGGTCGACGGCCGAGGGCAGGGCGGCGCCGTCGTCGGTGCGGGCCACCTCGACGGGAAGACCGGCGTGCCGGAAGGTGTCGAGCAGCTCGTCGAGGACGGCGAGGCCGGGGGCGGGCTCGGTGGGTGCCTCCGGGTCGCCGGACTGGCGCAGCAGACCGACGGTGGCGCGCAGCTCGTTCAGGGCGGAGCGGCTGGCCTCGCGCACGTGCGCGAGGGCTTCCTTGGCCTGGTCGGGGCGCTTGTCCATGACGTGGGCGGCGACGCCGGCCTGGACGTTGACCAGCGCGATGTGGTGGGCGACGACGTCGTGGAGGTCGCGGGCGATCCGGAGGCGCTCCTCGGCGACCCGGCGCCGGGCCTCCTCCTCGCGGGTCCGTTCGGCGCGTTCGGCCCGCTCGCGGATGGCGTCGACGAAGGCGCGGCGGCTGCGGACGGCGTCCCCGGCGGCCGCGGCCATGCCCGTCCAGGCGAAGACGCCCAGGTTCTCCTGGGCGTACCAGGGCGTCGGCCCGAAGAGCATCGCAGCGCCGGTCAGCACGCCCATGGTGGCGAGGCCGACGCGCCAGGTGGTGGGGCGGTCGGTCCGGGCGGCGACGGTGTAGAGCGCGACGACGGCGGCCATGGCGACGGGGGCCGGGTTGTCGTCACCGATCAGTTCGACGAGGGTGACGGCGCCGGTGAAGACCAGGACGCCGAGGGGTTCGCGGCGGCGCAGGACCAGCGCGGCGGCGGCGAGCAGCATGAGCAGCACGCTGGTGGTGTCGGGGGTGCGGTCGCCGAAGGTCGGGCCGTTGGGGCTGCCGTGCGGGTCGGCGAAGGAGCCGGTGACCATGCACACGAGCACGGCCAGGGCGAGGCCGGCGTCGAAGGCGAGGGGGTGCGCCCGCAGCCAGTGCCGGCCGCGCGAGAACCCGCTGTCGAGGGAGGTCACATCGGGCAACGGTACGGGGTGGGACGCGCCGGTGCCCCGCCCCCCGGCGAGGGGGACGGGGCACCGTCGGTGTCGGAGTGCCGGGCGCCCGGGGCGGCGGGCTCGCCGGCCCGGGAGCGGACCGCCGTCGGCCGTCGGCGTCAGCCGGGGATCAGGCCGTCGTCGGAGAGCATCTGGCGGACCTCTTCGAGGGTCGCGTCCGGCGACGGCAGGATCAGCTCGGACGGTTCGAGGGCGTCGTCGGCGAGGGGGTCGCCGAGGGTGCGCACCGCGTCGAGGAGAGCGGAGAGGGTGCGCCGGAAGCCCGAACCGTCACCCGACTCCATCTCGGCCAGCAGCTCGTCGTCGAGTCTGTTCAGCTCGGCGAAGTGGCTGTCGGCCAGCTTCCACTGGCCCTCCCCCATGATCCGTACGATCATGACGCGCCTTCCTTACAGGGCTCGTTGGCCGCGACTCGTCACTGCTTGTCGAAGCGGGGGTGGGACTGCTGCTGGTCCTGCGGGGCGGTGGCCCCGGCGCCTCCCTCGATCGCCTGCTGCGAGGCCGAGGAGCCTCCCGCCAGCTCCGCCTTCATCCGCTGGAGCTCCAGCTCGACGTCCGTGCCGCCCGACAGCCGGTCCAGCTCCGCCTGGATGTCGTCCTTCGCCAGTCCGGACTGGTCGTCGAGCGCGCCCGAGGCGAGCAGCTCGTCGATCGCCCCGGCCCGGGCCTGGAGCTGGGCCGTCTTGTCCTCGGCGCGCTGGATCGCCACGCCGACGTCGCTCATCTCCTCCGAGATACCGGAGAAGGACTCGGCGATCCGGGTCTGCGCCTGTGCCGCCGTGTAGGTCGCCTTGATGGTCTCCTTCTTCGTGCGGAAGGCGTCGACCTTGGCCTGCAGTCGCTGCGCGGCCAGGGTGAGCTTCTCCTCCTCGCCCTGCAGCGTCTGGTGCTGCACCTCGAGGTCGCTCACCTGCTGCTGGAGGGCCGCCCGGCGGGACAGCGCCTCGCGGGCCAGGTCCTCGCGGCCGAGCGCCAGCGCCTTGCGGCCCTGGTCCTCCAGCTTGGCGGACTGGCCCTGGAGCTGGTTCAGCTGCAGTTCGAGGCGCTTGCGGGAGGTCGCCACGTCGGCGACGCCCCGGCGGACCTTCTGCAGCAGCTCCAGCTGTTTCTGGTAGGAGTAATCGAGGGTCTCGCGCGGATCCTCGGCCCGGTCAAGGGCCTTGTTTGCCTTCGCGCGGAAGATCATCCCCATACGCTTCATGACACCGCTCATGGGCTTCGCGCGCCCCCTTCTGACGGACTCGGCTCAAGCACTCCAACAGGATCCACAGTACGGTCCCTGTCTCCATTACCGCACTGTTCGGGGCCGGATGTGCTCCTCCCCAAGGACGACTGCGGGCGGGCCCTCTCCGGCCCAGGGTGTAGACGGCTCTCAGGGAAACCCGCGCATGTCGTGCCGTACGTACCCCCACAGACGCAGCCCGTTAGCGGATCGTTCCCGGCGGGGCTGGGGTCCATGCTTCCCACCACGTACCCTTGGGTTTTGTGTTCCGTAGCCGTTCCAAGGAAGAGAAGGCCCCCACCGATCAGGTGACGGCGGACCTCTCCAAGCAGCCCCGCGACCCGCAGGCCCCCAAGGGCCGCCCGACCCCGAAGCGGAGCGACGCGCAGACCCAGCGCCGTCGTGCCGCGACGGTGCCGACCGACCGCAAGGAGGCCGCCAAGCGCCAGCGCGAAGCGCGCCGCTCCGACCTGGCTCGTCAGCGCGAGGCGCTGGCCAGCGGTGACGAGCGTTATCTGCCGGCCCGAGACAAGGGTCCGGTCCGCCGCTTCGTGCGCGACTTCGTCGACTCGCGCTTCGCCATCGCGGAGTTCTTCCTGCCGATGGCCGTGGTGATCCTCGTCCTGTCGATGATCCGCGTCCCGTCGCTGCAGAACATCTCCCTGCTGCTCTGGCTCGGTGTGATCGTCATGATCGTCATCGACTCGATCGGCATCTGGCTGCGGCTGAGGAAGCAGCTGAACGAGCGCTTCCCGAACGAGTCCAAGCGCGGCGCCGTGGCCTACGGCCTGATGCGCACGCTCCAGATGCGCCGACTGCGGCTGCCGAAGCCGCAGGTCAAGCGCGGAGAGCGGCCCTGAGCGGCGAAAGCTCCGGATCCGGCACCGGCGGCCCCCTGCTGCCCGCCGTCTCCCCGTGGCCGGCCGGCCACGGGGGTCTGCGCGAGACCGTCCGGCAGGAGTTGATCGCGCGCCAGCTCGACGAGCAGATAGCCGCCCGCTACCCCGTGGGGCAGCGGCTGCGGATCCTGGACGCGGGCATGGGCCAAGGCACCCAGGCGCTCCGGCTGGCCAGGGCCGGGCACACCGTGACCGGCCTGGAGGCCGATCCGGAGCTGCTCAAGGCCGCCCGTGACGCGCTGGCCACCGAACCGGCCGGGATCCGTGAGCGGGTCCGGCTGGTCGAGGGCGACGGCCGCGAGACCGGGGTGCACTTCCTGCCGGGCAGCTTCGACGTCGTGCTCTGCCACGGCGTCCTCATGTACGCGGACGCACCGGACGCGCTCCTGGCCGGCCTGGCCCGGATGCTGGCGCCCGGGGGCCTGCTGTCCCTGGTCGTACGGAACGCGGAGGCGCTGGCCATGCGGCCGGGGCTCGCCGGGGACTGGACGGGCGCGCTGACCGGCTTCGAGTCGGACGTGTACACCGACCACAACGGGCTGAAGGTGCGCGCCGACCGGCTCGACGCGCTGACGTCGACGCTCGCGGGGATCGCGGCGCCGCTGCACGCCTGGTACGGCGTGCGGGTCTTCACCGACGGTCTGCCGGGCGAGGTGGGACTGCCGGCCGCCGAGGAGCTGGAACGCCTCCTGGCCGCGGAGGACCGCGCGGGCCGGACGGAACCGTACCGCCGGGTCGCGGCGCTGCTGCACCTGTGCGGGGTCAGGGGTTAGAGCGGGGGTTCCCCCGCGCGGCCGGGGGCCGGGCGTCGAGGGGCGGGGCGTTCGTACCCGTGGCCCCGCCCCCCGTGGGCCCTAGCCCTCCGCGTTCAAGGGCATCGGGCCGTAGATCTTCGTACCGTCCTCGGAGAGGGTGACCTGGTCCGCGCCGCCCTCGAGGAGGTCCTTCCAGTACTCACCGAGCCAGGACTCGGCGTCTCCCTGAGTGGTGAACTCCTCCGGCGTCAACGCCGGCTGGACCTCCGTGCCGTCGGACTTCTCGAACCGCCACGTCCATGCCATGTCCGCCTCCTGGGCTCACCGGATGATCGGTTTCCTGCCCGCAGCGTAGCCGGGCGCGCACCCTTCGGGGTGACGCGGGAGGATCAGGGGGTGGAACTGACTCTGCTCGGCACCGGCGCCCCCCTCGGGCTGCCCCGCCCCGACTGCCCTTGCGCCGTGTGCGCGACCGCCCGTGGCCCGCTGGCGCGGGCGGCCACCGCCTTGCTCGTGGACGGGGCGCTGCTGCTCGATCTGACGCCGGGGGCCGCGCTGGCCGCCGCCCGGTCCGGGCATTCGCTCGTCGGCGTACGGCAGGTGCTGCTGACGCATCCGCACGACGGACCGGCCGTGGAGGTGCCGGCCGGGCTGCCCGCGGCGGGGAGGGTGCCGGACGGACGGGAGTTGACGCTGATCAGCGGGCACCGGGTGCGGGCGGTCCCGATGGACTCGCCCGGCACGGGGTACGAGGTGACGTCCCTGGACGGCGAACGGCTGCTGTACCTGCCGCCCGGCGGCGCCCCCTCCGGGCTGCCGGAGGACCACGGGACCGCGTACGACATGGTCGTCGCGGACGTCACCGGCCGGCCCGACGCGCTGGCCAGGCTGCGGGCGACCGGGGCGGTGACGGCGCGCACCGAGGTCGTCGCCGTGCACCTGGACCACGACGTGCCCTCGGGGGCCGAGCTGGACCGGAGGCTCGCGGCGGCCGGCGCGCGGGCGGTGCCGGACGGGACGACCCTCTACGTCGGCGAGTACCACGAGGTGCCCGAGGTGCCGCGCCGCACGCTGGTGACCGGCGGGGCCCGTTCGGGCAAGTCGGTGGAGGCGGAGCGGCGTCTGGAGTCGTTCCCCGACGTGGTGTACGTGGCGACCGGCGGCCGGCGCGAGGGGGATCCGGAGTGGGCGCAGCGGGTGCACCTGCACCGGGAGCGGCGGCCGCACTCCTGGCGGACGGTGGAGACCTGCGACCTCGCGCCCCTCCTGGAGGAGGAGGGCCCGCCGCTGCTGATCGACTGTCTGTCCCTGTGGCTGACGGACGCCATGGACCGGGCGGAGGCCTGGGACGACGAGCGGTGGGAGCACGGCGGGCAGCAGGAGCTGCGGAAGCGGATCGCGGAGTTGGTGGCGGCGGTGCGGGCGACCTCTCGTACGGTCGTGGCCGTGACGAACGAGGTGGGCTCGGGTGTCGTGCCGGCCACCGCGTCGGGGCGCCGCTTCCGGGACGAGCTCGGCCGGTTGAACGCGGCCTTCGGGGACGAGTGCGAGCAGGTGCTCCTCGTCGCCGCGGGACAGGCCCTGGTGCTGCGCGGGTAGGGTGCGATCACCGATGGCCACCGCCGACGTCACGAGGAAGAGCCTTGAACCTGGACGACTTCTCCGATCTGATCGAGCGCCCCGACGGGGGGATACGGCGTGACGCCGAGGAGCGCCGGGAGCGGCTGATCGTGCCGCCCGGCGCGCTCGGCCGGCTCGACGAGCTGGGCGAGTGGCTGTCGGCGGCGCAGGGTTCGGTGACGGTACGGGCGATCGAGCAGCCCCGGGTGGTGCTCTTCGCGGGGGATCACGGGGTGGCCTCGCTCGGGGTGTCGGGCCGTCCGGCCGGGACCGCGTACGAGCTGGTCCGCGCGGTGCTCGACGGCGCGAGCCCGGTGGCGGTCCTCGCCCGCAGGGCGGACGTGCCGGTGCGGGTGGTGGACGCGGCGCTGGACTGCGACCCGGAGCTGCTGCCCGCCGAGGTGGTACGGCACCGGGTGAGGCGCGGCAGCGGCCGGATCGACGTGGAGAACGCGCTGACCGCCGAGGAGGCGGCCGCGGCCGTCGCTCTCGGTGTGGCGATCGCCGACGAGGAGGCCGACTCGGGCACGGACCTGGTCGTCCTCGGAGACCTCAGCGTCGGGGGGACGACCCCGGCGGCCACGCTGGTCGCGGCGCTGTGCGGCACGGACGCCTCGGTGGTCACCGGCCGTGGCGGCGCGGGCATCGACGATCTGGCGTGGATGCGCAAGTGCGCGGCGGTGCGGGACGCCCTGCGGCGGGCCCGGCCGGTCCTGGGCGACCAGGTCGAGCTGCTCGCCGCGGTGGGCGGGGCGGACCTGGCGGCGATGACCGGGTTCCTGCTGCAGAGCGCGGTGCGGCGGATGCCGGTGATCCTGGACGGTGTGGTGGGGGCGGCCTGTGCGCTGGTGGCGCAGCGGGCGGCGTTCCGGGCGCCGGACTGGTGGCTGGCCGGTCAGGTGAGCGGGGAGCCGGCGCAGTCCAAGGCGCTGGACCGGATGGCGCTCAACCCTTTGCTCGACCACGGCGTCACTGTGGGCGAGGGAACCGGGGCGTTGCTCGCTCTTCCCCTCGTCCAGGCCGCGGCCGCACTGGCCGCCGAGCTGCCCGAGCAGCCGGAACTGACCATTCCGGACCAGCCCGCGGCGGGCACCGCGGACGAGGAGAACTGAGACCGATCACGGCACCGGACACGGCCCGTCCGCCACGCGCGGACGGCCGCGTCCGGCGACCGAGCATGACGAGCGATGCCCCATATGATCGCTTTTCATGGGAGAGGTCCGTTTGTCCATCGAAGGAGCGCCCGGGGGAACCGCCCGATCGCGGCGGGCTGCCGGGTTCGCGGTCTGGTATCTGCGCGCCGTCACGTTCGTCAACTTCCTGAGCGCCGTCTGGTTCTCGCTCGGCCAGGACCTCCGCCGGCACAACACGGACGACTACTTCACCCCGTACATGCTGACCGCGGGCTTCGCCTCGGGCGTCTTCACGCTCTTCCTGGCGATCACGATGCGGCGGCGCAAACGGGCCGCGTGGATCCTCAACATCGTCCTCAGCGGGCTCTTCCTGCTCCTCTTCGCCTTCGCGATGATCTTCCCGGAGATCCGGCAGCACGCCCAGAACTGGGTGTCCCTGGTCCTCACCGCGGCCTTCGTGCTCGCGCTGCTGCTCGGGCGCAAGGAGTTCTACGCCAAGGGCGACCGGTCCAACCCGCTGCTGGCCGCGGCGGTGGCGGCCGGCGGCCTCCTGGTCACCTCGCTGCTCGCCGCGGTCCTGGTCACCGTCACCGACACCTCCCCCTCCGACTCGACCTTCCTGGAACGCTGGCGGTACGGCGTCATGCGGCTCGTCACCCTGGCCTCCGACGGCTCCCGCTTCGACGGGATCGCCCCGCCCGGCTGGGTCGACGTCACCATCAACGTCCTGTCGACGCTGCTGCTGTTCGCCGTGCTCTTCGCCGCCTTCCGCTCCCGCCGCGCCGTCGACCCGCTCACCGAGGACGACGAGGACAAGCTGCGCGCCCTGCTCGACAAGCACGGCGACCGGGACTCGCTCGGCTACTTCGCACTGCGCCGCGAGAAGAGCGTCGTCTGGTCCCCCAGCGCGAAGGCCGCCGTCGCCTACCGGGTCGTCGGCGGCGTCTCGCTCGCCTCGGGCGACCCCATCGGCGACCCGGAGGCCTGGCCCGGCGCGATCGAACCGTGGCTGGCCGAGGCCCGGGAGCACGGCTGGATCCCCGCCGTCATGGGCGCGAGCGAGGAGGCCGGCACGATCTACGCCCGGCACGGCCTGGACGCGCTGGAGCTGGGCGACGAGGCGATCGTGGACACCGCCGAGTTCACCCTGGACGGCCGGGCCATGCGAACGGTCCGCCAGGCGTTCAACCGGGTCAAGCGGGCCGGGTACGAGGTCCGGATCCGGCGCCACGAGGACATCCCGGCCGACGAGATGGACGCGCTGCTCCGCAAGGCCGACGACTGGCGCGACGGGGCCACCGAGCGGGGCTTCTCGATGGCGCTCGGCCGCCTCGGGGACCCCCGCGACGGCCGGTGCGTGATGCTGGAGTGCAGGGACAGCGGCGCGGAGAAGGGCGCCGGCGAACTGCGGGCGGTGCTCTCCTTCGTCCCCTGGGGCCCGAAGGGCCTCTCGCTCGACCTGATGCGCCGGGACCGGGACGCCGAGAACGGCCTGATGGAGTTCATGGTCATCGAACTCCTGCAGCGCGCCCAGGAGATCGGGATCACCCAGGTCTCACTGAACTTCGCGATGTTCCGCTCCGTCTTCGAACGTGGCTCGAGGCTCGGGGCGGGACCCGTGCTGCGGATGTGGCGTTCGCTGCTCAGCTTCTTCTCCCGCTGGTGGCAGATCGAGTCGCTGTACCGCGCCAACGCCAAGTACCGACCGATCTGGGAGCCCCGCTTCATGCTCTTCGAAAAGAGCGCCGACCTGCTGCGCATCGGCCTCGCGGCAGGCCGCGCCGAAGGTTTCCTGGAGGCGCCCGGCCTCCTGGGGGTCCCCCCGGCCGGAGGCTGGGGGAGGGTGCGCCGCAAGCACCTGGAGGGCCGGCGGTGAGTCCCGCCCCGCGGCGCTTCGCCCGCCGCGAGTGGGGGCCGCTGTACACCGCCGTCCGGACGGCGCTCGTCACCCGGAGGTGGCGGGCGGCCCCGATGACCCTGGCCGCGGTCTGCCTCACGGCGCTCTTCCAGCTGACGCAGAACCAGCACTGGGGCTACCAGCCGGTGCAGGACATCGGTTCGGTGCGCGCCGAGGACCCGCTGTGGCTCGCCCTGGCGCGCACCCCCCTCTCGCTCTTCGTCCCCGCCCTCGACCTGCCGGTGTGGGGGGCGCTCGCGCAGATCCTGCTCGTCTTCGGCATCGCCGAGATCTGCCTGGGACGGCGGCGCACGCTCGCCCTGGCCTACACGGCGACCCTGGCCGGGACGCTGTACGCGCGGATCGGCATCGCCCTCGGCCCGGACTCCCCGCTCGGGCTGCCGGCCTCGGACGCGCGGGTCGTCGACACCGGCCCGTCGGCGGCGGTGGTCGGGCTCGCGGTCTTCGTGTGCTGGCGCTACCGGGCGTGGTGGACCGGGGCCCTCGTGATCGTCGCCATGGTGGTGGAGGTGCTGGTCAAGGAGAACCTCGCGGGCAAGGAACACCTTGCGGCGATCGCGGCCGTGCTCGTGATCGTGGCGCTCGGAGCGTGGCGGGAGCGCCGTCAGGACGAGTCGGAGCCGCGTCCCGGCACCCGCTCCTGGAAGCCCCCGATCAGGTCCTGACCCTTGCGCCGCACCTTGTCCCAGCGCCGGTCGTGCCGGTAGGTGCGCAGCCGGGAGCGGGCGCGGGCCTTGGGGCGGCGGGTGTAGGCCTTGCGTGACCACCAGGAGCCGGGGCGGGCGAGCCGTACCGCGCCGAAGAACGCGACGAACGGCACCAGGGTGCCGATGACGGCCATCCGGAACTTCCCCTTCATCAGGGCGACGAGGACGAAGAGGAAGTTCACCGCGAGGCTGAGGATGAAGGCGCCCCGGTTCTGGCGCTCGTCGGCGGTCAGGTCGTCGACACCGAGCGGCGAGAACCCGCCGAGGACCAGGACCACCAGAGCGGCCGTCAGGACGACCACCTCCACGCTCTTGCGCCCCTGATCGCTCCAGTAGACGTCGTCGAGATGGAGGATCAGGGCGAACTCGTCGAGGACGAGTCCCGCCCCGATCCCGAAGACGACGGCGAACACGACGGCGGCGGCGCCGTACCGGCCGCAGGCGACGGCGCCGAAGCCCCCGGCGACGGTGAGGACGACGCCGGGCACGACGTGGTGGATGTGGAGCCCGCCGGAGGAGACGTTGCCGAACGGCCCCTTCCCCGCCCGGATCATGCGGGTGACGATCCGGGTCGCCACGAAGGTCACCACGAAGGAGGTGAGGGCGATGAGCAGGGGAAGCTTGCCGGGCTCGACGATGTTGCGTGAGAACCAGTGACCCATGCCACCTGCTTCCGGTATGCGCGATATGCACGTCATGCGCAATTTACAAGGTGCGGCGCTGTTCTACGCTGCCCCGATGGACGGCCTGCGTTTCGCCTTCGGCACCCTGACGGTGCTTCCCACCCGCATCACCCGCTGGGACCGGGAGACGGCGCGCGCCGGCATGCTCTGGGCACCGCTCGCCGGGCTCGTGGTCGGTCTCTGCTCCGCCGCGCTCGGCGGAGCGTTCCTGCTGCTCGGCTCGGGCCCCCTGCTCGCGGCCGTCGTCTCGGCGGCGGTCCCCTCCCTCATGACGCGCGGCCTGCACCTGGACGGGCTCGCGGACACGGCCGACGGCCTGGGCAGCGCGAAGCCGGCCGAGGACGCGCTGCGGATCATGAAGCAGTCCGACATCGGGCCGTTCGGTGTGATCGTGCTGCTCTTCGTCCTGTTCGCCCAGGTCGCCGCCTTGTACCGGCTGTACGGGGAGGGCTGGGCCCAGGGCGCGGTGGCGGCCGCGCTCGCCGCGACCGTCGCCCGCCTCGCCCTCACCCACGCCTCCCGCACCGGCATACCGGCGGCCCGCCCCGAGGGCCTGGGCGCGATGGTCGCCTCCACCGTCCCGCCCCGCCCCGCGGCCCTGACCACGGCCCTCGTCCTGCTGGCCTGCGCCGGCGCCGGCGCGCTGTTCTCCCCGTACGACGCCCTCCGCCACGTCCTGGCCGCGGGGGCGGGCCTGGGGGTGGCGGCGTGGCTGCTGCGGCGGTGCGTGCGGAGGTTCGGAGGGGTGACCGGGGACGTGTTCGGGGCGGTGGAGGAGGTGGCGGGGACGGTGGCGCTGATGGGGCTGACGCTGGGCGTGCTCTGATCACTTCGCGACCGGCGGAAGGACGGCCTCCGGCGCGGGCGCCGAGCGGCCGGGCGGACGCCGTGCGACCCGCTCCGTCGTGACCCCCGCCGGAACCCTCAGCACGCCTCGCGCCACACCCCCAGCTCGTACCTCTTCCGCATCGAACTGAGACCGAGCTGCCGGGCCTTCGGGCAGAAGGCGTCCACCTCCACCTCGTACTCCACGTGGAAGACCGCCTTGCCGGCCTTCACGAACGGGGTCAGCCGGTCGCACTCGTCGTACTGCGCGCACTGTTCGTTGACCGCGAAGTCGAAGTCCGCGAGGAGCTCCGGGATCTGGTCCAGGTCGTTCTTCAGGCCCACCGCCAGGCCGCGGTCGTGGGCCAGTTTCGCGATCAGGCGGTTGTAGCGGAGCTGATCGGCGGCGGTCAGGGGGAAACCGGTGCGGTTCTCGTAGCCGTCCATGTTGTCCGGTTCGACCGCGTCGAAGCCCTTCGCCCGGCACATGTCGAGGCGTTCGGCCATCAGCGGGGCGAGCAGGTCCGTGCGGCGGATGTCGAGCCAGCGTTCGCCCTTCCAGCCGTTGCCCTCGCCGAGCAGGGACGCGGGGAACTCCGCCGCGTCGGGGCGGAAGTCCTCCCAGGCGCCGGTGGAGAGGTAGCAGATCACCTTCCGGCCGCGCGTGCGCAGGTCCCGCACGGTGGCCGCCGGGTGGTCGAAGCCGTCGATGTCGTACACGGGGACGTCGACGGCCGGGTCGAGGCGGCCGCTGAGCTGCCACTGCCAGGCGAGGCCGGGCTTCGGCTGCCAGCGTGCGGACGGGCGGCCGTCGTCCCGGGCGGACGGGCGGCCGTCGTCCGGCGCGCTCGTGCAGGCCGTCACCAGGAGCAGCAGGACGGCGAGGAGGACCGGCGGGCGCCTCATCGGGCGGGCTCCAGGAGGTGCGGGAGGGTGCCCCACGGGTGGGCCCCCGCGCCCGGGACCGCGCAGTGGACGCGGGTCGTCGGCAGGGCGTCCGCCGGGGCGGCGTAGACGAGGTGGCAGTAGTGGTCGGCGACGGGCAGGTCGAGCGTGCGGTAGAGGTCCCAGGGGCCCTCGAAGGTGACCAGCAGGTCGGCGACGTCGGCGTATCCGCGGTCGGGGTGGGCGCCGTGGTTGAGGACGACCGTCCGGGCGCCGGCCGCCCGCGCGGCGATGCCGAGGCGCCGGTAGTGCGCCAGGGCCTCGGGGCCGGTCGGCACCTGGTCCAGGAAGGCTCCGTCGGCCCCGTACCAGTCGCGGTGGCGCAGCAGTTCGGCCACGACCTCGCCGTGCGCCCGGCGGCCGTAGGCGGTGTCGGTGTAGCCGAGCACCCGCACCCCGGCCTCGCGGAGCCGTCCGGCGACGGCGGCGAAGGCGGGGTCGGGGGCCTGCCCGGCGCCGTCGGCGGGGTTCAGGACGACGCCGTAGAGCGCCGGCGCCGCCTCGATCACCGAGGTCCAGGCGTCGGGGCGTTCGGCCGGGTGTTCGTAGAAGGGGACCAGGAGGGAGGGGGTCACAAGGCGTTCCTCGCGGGTGTCTTGTCGGTCGGCCGCATCGGGGGCGGCCGCAGCTGTCGTCGTGCGCCCGCCCTGGATGACGGGACAGCCTTCCGCCTAGGGCGTGTGTCGCCCTAGGCGCGGTGGGCGGTCGGTCGTATCAGGAGAGCACAGCTGAGGACCGCGAGGACCGCCGCCGCTCCCGCGGCGATCGCCGGGCGGGCCCCGGGTGGTGCCAGGATCTGCGCGGTCGCGGCGAGCAGGCACACGGCGGCCGCGCCGCGGACGGCGCCGAAGGCCTGGAGGAGCAGTCCCAGCCAGAGGACGACGCCGACGAGGAGGAGCGCGAGGAGCCGGGCGGCGGTCGGGCGGGGGGCGTCGGGCCAGAGCAGGGTGCCCGTGACGGTCAGGGCGAGGAGGACGGCGAGGTAGCCGCCGAGGGAGCGGGCGAGGATCCCGGTCGTGGCCCGGCGGAACTGCCGGGCGGTGGTGAGGATCCGCAGCCGCGCCAGGCTGCCGCTGCGGAAGCGGTGCAGCAGCCACTCCGCCGGCCCCATGGACAGGGTCAGGGCGACGACGGCGGCCGGGTCCGCCGTGCACAGGACGAGCAGTCCGGTGCCGAGGCCGAACAGGCCGTACGGGAGGGAGGCGGCGAGCGGAGGGCCCCCGCTGCCGCCGGCGCCGGGGCGGGCCCCCGGCCGGAGGACGATCGCGGCGAAGGTCACGCTCGCCGCGAGTGAGACCAGCAGCAGGGCGGCCCGCAGGACGCCCGGCAGGTCGTACCAGAACGCGGGTACGGCGCCCAGCAGCGGCAGCAGCGCGCACAGCAGGGCGCGTTCGCGGCCGAGGACGAGCAGGACGGTCGCGGCGGCCAGGTAGAGCGCCTGGCCCGCGGCGAAGGCCGCGGCGTGCCACTCCCCCGGCCCGGCGGCCGCGCAGGCGACGACCGCTCCGGCGAGGGCGCCCGCCGGGGCGCCGAGGAGCAGCGCGCGCACGGCGGCCCGCCGGTCGCCGAGCCCCAGCCAGGAGTACGCGCGGTGCGCGAGGGCCTGGTTCCACACCCATCCGGTGACGGCACCCGCGAGCAGGGGGATCGTTCCGGCAGGCAGGCCGTGGGGGCCGCGCGGCCCGGCCAGGAGCGGCGCCCCGAGGACGTAGGCGAGCCCGGGCAGGGCGAAGACGAGCCCGCGCAGGAGGCAGCCGGCGAGACCGGTGTGCCAGGGCCCGGTGGGCGGCGCCTCGGGGGCGCTGTGGCGCCGTTCGACGCGGGCGTAGAGGTCCTCGGCGAGGGAGAAGGAGTCGGCGCGTCCGTAGGTGAGGCGGATGTGGTCGTCCGTCATGCCGTCGGACTCCAGGATCGCGGCTATCTCGTCGGGGTGGACGGCCGCTGCCGCCAGCGCGTCGAGGCGCAGGGCGAGTTCGTCGACGGGATCCGCGGCCACGCGGCCGGACGCGCCCCGGCCGGTGCCGCCGGGGACAGGGGCCGCGCCGTCCGCGGCGGGCTGCCCGCCGGGCCTCGGATCGACGCCGTCCGAGGCGGGTTCGTCCGTGGCCGGGGAGCCGTACGGCCGCTGACGCGGTATCACCGGCAGGGCGTCCCGCATGGTGCCGTTCGTCAGCCACAGGGAGCCGCTCATGACAGCGAGCCTCCCCCGACGAGGTCCTGGCGCCAGGGGTCGGTGAGGCGGACGGTCCAGTCCTCCGGGTCCGGGAGCGGGGTGACGGGCTGTCCGGCCAGTTCGCGGTAGATCTGCCGGAAGCCGTCGACCGAGCGGTGCAGGGTGAACCGGTCCACGACCCGCTGCCGTGCCCTGCGCCCCAGTTCGGCCCGTCGCTCCCCGTCGCGCAGCAGTTCGGTGACGGCCGCGGCCATCACCGCGGGCTCGCGCGGGGGGACGACGACTCCGGTGTCGCCGACCGCCTCCCGCACCCCGCCCACGTCCGTCGACACCGTCGCCCGGCCGCACGACATGGCCTCGATCAGGGAGAAGGGGAACCCCTCGCTGATCGAGGAGAGCATCACGACGCTGCCCGCCGCGTACGCGCCGGCCACGTCGGAGACCCGGCCCTCGAAGGTGACGCCGTCGGTCACGCCCAGTTCGGCGGCGAGCTTCTCCAGGCGGGTCCGGTAGTCCTCACCGCCGGCCGGGACCGGCCCGAACAACCGCAGCCTGAGTTCGGGGAGTTCGGCGCGGACGATGGCGTACGCCCGGATCAGCGTCTCCAGGTCCTTGATGGGGTCGACCCGGCCGGCCCAGCTGAGCGTGGGCACCTCGGGTTCGGGGCCGGCGTACGGGAAGGCGGCCGGATCGACGCCGTTGTAGACGGTCCGGATGCGGTCGGAGGGGGCGCCGCCGCGCTCCTCCCACCGCCGGTTGTACTGGTTGCACGGGGTGATGAGGTCGGCCTTGCGGTAGCCGAGCGAGTTGAGTTCGCGGTAGAAGCCGAGCATGAGGGCCTTGACCGGCCAGCGTTGGGCCTCGGTGCGGTAGCCGAGGTAGCGCTCACGCAGATAGATGCCGTGTTCGGTGAGCAGGAAGGGCACTCCTTCGAAGTGCTGGGCGGCGAGCGCCGGCAGCGTGGCCAGTCCGCTGGAGACGGCGTGCGCGACGCTGCCGTCGGCTATCCGGCCGGCGAGCGGCCGGAGCGCGTGCTCCAGCAGGTCGGTGGCGGTCAGCGCGTCGTGGACGGTGGGGCGGGCCGCGGCGGTGGGCAGGTGCGGCATGGTCCAGATCCGCATCAGGGTGCGGAGCACCCGCTCGGAGCGCAGGGCTGCGGTGAGCCGTCCGCTCCGGGCGAGTGCGGCTAGGGCGTAGAGGCCCTCGCCGAAGTCGCAACCGGCGTCCGGGTCCAGGACCGACAGCAGGAAGCGTTCGTACGTCTGCAGGAAGCGGCGGCCCTCCCTCCCCCGCGGGGGCCGGCCGCGCGCCGGCCCCGGGGAGGCTCCCCAGAGGGGGAACGACGTGTGACGGTAGAGGTTGGGCGGCAGCTCCCAGGTGACCGGTTCGCGGCCGCTGCCGGTGAGCGCGAGGACGGCGAAGTCGACCTCGGGCATGCCCCGGACGAGCTGGTCGCACCAGGTGCTCACGCCCCCGTGGACGTGCGGATAGGTGCCCTCGGTGAGCATGGTGACGTGACGGCCACTGCTCGGCATGTGCGTTCCCCCCACGACGTGCTGGTCAGGCGGACGGGAGCGTGAGGGTGATCGCGGTCTGGAGCGGCTCGGGCGCGGTCCAGGCCGAGCGTGTGCCGGCGTAGGGCGCGCCGAAGGCGGCGGTGCCGAGGGGGAGCCGCTTGCGGGTGCCCTCGGGGGCGGTGATCGGGGCGTCCACTCCGGCGGGGGCCTTGACCGTGACGGTGGCGCCGACGCGGTAGGCGGTGACCCTTCCGGCGGCGAGGGCCTGGTCCCAGGCGGCCCGGCGGCTCAGCTCGGTGCCGACGTCGCGCTGGCGCGGGTTCACCAGAGGGGTGCTCTCCGTGAAGAGGGCGCGGTAGTCGGCGAGGACCTTGTCGAGGACGGGGTAGAGCAGCCGCTCCTCGGCGAGGTTGGACTGGTGGACGTAGTGCGGGCGCGGGTCGTTCGCCACCACGTGGGAGAGCGCGATGCGGGCCTCCTGCGGGACGATGTGGGAGGCGTACCCGGTGGCGGTGTCGAGCGGTGCGGGCAGGCAGGTGGAGGCCGGGTCGGTCTCGCAGACGCCGCTGCCGCCGTCGGCTCGCGAGGTGTAGATCCAGTTGTACTCGTCGGCCATCTCGGCGGCCGTGCCCACGTTGTAGTACACGTTCATGGGGTGGCGCGGGACGGTCCTGGCGGTGCCGACGGCGCGCTGTGCGGGTTCGCGGGAGTTGTCGCTCGCCAGCCACTTCACCCCGTTGTCGGCGAGCGCGCCGGCGAGGTTGGGGTTGTCGGTGTTCTGCTGCGGCAGGGTCTTGAGGCCGGAGTGCTCACCGGTGACGAGTTCGGTGCGGTCGACGGAGATGCCCTTGCCCACGGCCCAGTTGTGGTTGTTCCGGATCTGCCCGGAGATCTCGCTGCGGCTCGTCCACAGGGTGGCTCCGGCGGTGTTCCTGGCGCACTGCCAGGGGACGGTGGTGGTGTCCTGGACGCAGCCGAGGAAGGGATGGGTGTAGGTGTGGTTCACCCAGCGGTACTGGGCGCGGTCGGCGATCAGTTGGGCGGCGAGCGGGTCGCTGCCCGCGTGCTCGGCCTTCCACTGTTCGCCCTGGCCGCCGTTGTAGACCATGTCGAGGGTGAAGCCGGCGGACTTCTGCCAGGCGGCGGCGTGGCGGGCGTCGTCGGCGGTCATCCGGACCGGGTTGACGCCCTCGCCGTCGCCGCCGACGCAGTCGAAGTCGCCCGGGGTGCAGTTGCGGACGGTGTCCCAGCGGGCGTCGGGGGCGAAAACGTCGTCGACGTGGACGGAGAGGTAGTTGCGGCTCCGGCCGAGGTGGACGCCCTGGGTGAGCCATTCGACGATGCCGCGGGCGAGCGCGCGGAACTGCCGCTGGTACTGGTTGTAGGCGAAGGTGACGACCAGTTCGCGGCGGCCGTCGTGGGCGTATTCGCCGATCAGGCTGGCCCGGCCGCCGTCCTCGACGGGGATGTCGAGGTAGCTGGTGTAGCCCTCGCGGGGACGGCCGGCGTAGCCGTGACTCTCGGAGACGGCGGGGTCGTTGTCCTCGAAGGTCAGCGGCCCGTCGAGGTGCCGGAAGGGCCCCGCCTTGCCGGCGGCGGTGACGGAGGCGGTGGCTCCGTCGAGGGGGCCGGAGAAGCCGTGGTCGTTGGTGTAGTCGAGGCCGACGCCGGGGTGGGCCCAGGTGTAGGCGTCGACCTGCGGGATGCCGAAGGTCCGCTCGTACGCGAGGAGCGCCGCCTGCTCGGCGGAGTCCGGGCCGAAGGCGGACTCGTGGGGGACGACCACGCCCTGGTACTTGGCGCGGGGGCGGCCGGTCGCGCTGTCGGAGGGGTCGCTGAGGAAGCCGGGCGTGATGACCGGGCGGCCGGAGTCGTTCAGGTCGACCGTGCGGTAGGGCACGCCGGTGGAGCGCAGCTCGGAGGTGATGGCCTCCACGGCGCTGCCGCCGTCGTCGAGGACCAGGACGGTGAGGTCGATCCGCGGGACGGGTACGGCGGCGCTCGCACCGGCCGACGGGATGACCGTGGCGAGCAGGGCGGCGGCCAGCAGGGCTCCTGCCGTACGGCCCCGGCGGCCGGAGCGGGCGGGTCCGGGCGTGCGGATTCGGTCGGATTCCATCGAGTGGTGTCCCCCCTCGGCAGGCCGCCCGCACACGGGGGACCTGTGGAGATGATGCGAAGACGCGGTGGCCGCGCTTGCGTGAATGAGGCGAGTGTGGACGAGCTCTCCGAGCCTGCGCGGTAAACGTGAAAGAGACACCACGGATGAGTGAATCACCGTCGCCGTGAGCGAACACGGACGGCGAGCGTAGGCTCGTTCACGGCGCCGTCTGGGCCGAAATACGATGCGGCGGGCACGGTCGGCCCATCCCTCGACCGCCACAGGACTCAATGGAAGCGAGATTTCACCACCGTGACTGCTCTCACTCTCAGCACCGCCGGTGCGGCGACGCTGCGTGCCGACGCGCTCGTCGTCGGCGTCGCCACGTCGGGCAAGGCCCTCGTCGTCGCTCCGGGCGCCGAGGCCGTGGACAAGGCGTTCGACGGCCGGCTCGCAGCCGTCCTGGAGACTTTGGGCGCCTCGGGTGCCGAGGGTGAGGCGATCAAGCTGCCCGCCCCCGCCGGTCTCAAGACCCCCGTCGTCCTGGCCGTCGGCCTGGGGGCCGCGCCCGAGGACGGCGCGGCCTTCGACGCCGAGGCGCTGCGCCGCGCCGCCGGCACCGCAGCCCGCACGCTGACCGGGGCCAAGAAGGCCGCGTTCGCGCTGCCGGTCACCGCCCCCGGGGACGCGGAGGCGATCGCGGAGGGCGCGCTGCTCGGCGCGTACGCCTTCACCGCCTACCAGGACAGGGGCAAGGACGCGAAGCTGCCGCCGGCCGAGATCGTCCTGCTCGGCGGCAAGCCGCGCGACAAGGCCTTCAAGGCCGCCGCGGAGCGCGCGCTGGCGCTGACCGAGGAGATCAACCGCGCCCGCGACCTGATCAACATGCCGCCGAACGACCTGACCCCGGCCGCCTTCGCCGCCACGGCGCAGGCCGCGGGCAAGGAGCACGGCCTCAAGGTCCAGGTCCTCGACGAGAAGGCCCTGGCCAAGGGCGGCTACGGCGGCATCCTGGGCGTCGGCGCCGGTTCGCAGAACCCGCCGCGGCTGGTCCGCATCGCCTACACGCACCCGGACGCGGAGCGGACCCTCGCCCTGGTCGGCAAGGGCATCACCTACGACTCGGGCGGCATCTCGCTGAAGCCGGCCGGGCACAACGAGACGATGAAGTGCGACATGAGCGGCGCCGCCGCCGTGTTCGCCGCGGTCGTCGCCGCCGCCCGGATCGGCCTGGCCGTCAACGTCACCGGCTGGCTGGCGCTCGCGGAGAACATGCCGTCGGGCTCGGCCACCCGCCCCGGCGACGTGCTGCGGATGTACAGCGGCAAGACCGTCGAGGTCCTCAACACGGACGCCGAGGGCCGGCTCGTCCTGGCGGACGCCCTGACGAAGGCGTCGGAGGAGAACCCGGACGCGATCGTCGACGTGGCGACCCTGACCGGGGCGATGGTCCTGGCTCTCGGCAACCGCACCTTCGGCATCATGGCCAACGACGACGACTACCGCACCGCGATCCACGAGATCGCCGGAGAGGTCGGCGAGCAGTCCTGGCCGATGCCGCTCCCGGCGGACCTGCGCAAGGGCATGGACTCCCCGACGGCCGACATGGCGAACATGGGCGAGCGGATGGGCGGCGGCCTGGTCGCCGGTCTCTTCCTGAAGGAGTTCGTCGGCGAGGGCATCACGTGGGCCCACCTCGACATCGCGGGCCCGGCCTTCCACGAGGGGGCGCCGTACGGCTACACCCCGAAGGGCGGCACGGGATCGGCCGTCCGCACCCTGGTGAAGCTGGCGGAGCGCACCGCCGACGGCGACGTCTGACCCTTTTCGAGGCTCGGCTCTCCTCCGGGGAGCCGAGCCGGAGGGGCGCGCGGCCGTCGGGAGGGAGAACGCGCACAGGCCGCGAGGGACGAGCGGGCGAGCACGATCGACCGTCGACGGACGCACGAAGCGCCCCGGAGGCGAGCCGAGCCCGGGGCGGACGAGAGCCGAGCCGGAGGGGCGCGCGGCCGTCGGGAGGGAGAACGCGCACAGGCCGCGAGGGACG
>NZ_JBFASK010000023.1:108997-123866 GCF_040677675.1 Streptomyces sp. NPDC053755
CGGAGCGGGCGAGCACGATCGACCGTCGACGGACGCACGAAGCGCCCCGGAGGCGAGCGGAGCCCGGGGCGGACGAGAGCCGAGCCCGCGGAAAAGGACGCGATCCGCGGTCTCACTGACCGGCCCCGCGTCCCGCCTTCCGGCAACAAGTGCGAAGATGGGTTCTCGGCAGGACAGGGCCCCCACCACAGGGCCGAATAAAAAGCGGCCGAACACCAGCCGCCGCCCGGTCAGAGAAGGCCGGCGACCGGCGCACATGCATGGAGGACGTGACGTGGCGAACGACGCCAGCACCGTTTTCGACCTAGTGATCCTCGGCGGCGGTAGCGGCGGTTATGCCGCGGCGCTGCGCGGAGCGCAGCTGGGCCTGGACGTCGCACTGATCGAGAAGAACAAGCTCGGCGGCACCTGCCTGCACAACGGCTGCATCCCCACGAAGGCCCTGCTCCACGCCGGTGAGGTCGCGGACCAGGCCCGTGAGGCGGAGCAGTTCGGTGTCAAGGCCTCCTTCGAGGGCATCGACATCAAGGCCGTGCACAAGTACAAGGACGACGTGATCTCGGGCCTGTACAAGGGTCTGCAGGGTCTCGTCGCCTCCCGCAAGGTGACATACATCGAGGGTCACGGCCACCTTTCCTCCCCGACCTCCGTCGACGTGGACGGCCGCCGCGTCGAGGGCCGGCACGTCCTCCTCGCGACCGGTTCCGTACCGAAGTCGCTGCCGGGCCTGGAGATCGACGGCAACCGGATCATCTCCTCGGACCACGCGCTGACCCTGGACCGTGTCCCGGAGTCCGCGATCATCCTCGGCGGCGGTGTCATCGGCGTCGAGTTCGCGTCCGCGTGGAAGTCCTTCGGGACCGACGTGACGGTCATCGAGGGCCTGAAGCACCTGGTCCCGGTCGAGGACGAGAACAGCTCCAAGCTTCTCGAGCGCGCCTTCCGCAAGCGCGGCATCAAGTTCAACCTCGGCACGTTCTTCCAGTCCGCCGAGTACACCGACAGCGGCGTCAAGGTGACCCTCGCCGACGGCAAGACCTTCGAGGCGGAGGTGCTGCTCGTCGCGATCGGCCGCGGCCCGGTCTCCTCGGGTCTGGGCTACGAGGAGCAGGGCGTCGCGATGGACCGCGGCTACGTCCTCGTCGACGAGTACATGCGTACCAACGTGCCGACGATCTCGGCCGTGGGCGACCTGGTCCCCACGCTGCAGCTCGCGCACGTCGGTTTCGCCGAGGGCATCCTGGTGGCGGAGCGCCTGGCCGGTCTGAAGACCGTCCCGATCGACTACGACGGCGTGCCGCGGGTGACGTACTGCCACCCCGAGGTCGCCTCCGTCGGTATCACCGAGGCGAAGGCCAAGGAGATCTACGGCGCGGACAAGGTCGTCGCCCTGAAGTACAACCTCGCGGGCAACGGCAAGAGCAAGATCCTGAAGACCGCGGGCGAGATCAAGCTCGTGCAGGTCAAGGACGGTGCCGTGGTCGGCGTCCACATGGTCGGTGACCGCATGGGCGAGCAGGTCGGCGAAGCGCAGCTGATCTACAACTGGGAGGCGCTGCCGGCGGAGGTCGCGCAGCTCATCCACGCCCACCCGACGCAGAACGAGGCGCTCGGCGAGGCTCACCTGGCCCTGGCCGGCAAGCCTCTCCACTCCCACGACTGACGCTCACGTCATCAACGGGCGCGACGACCACTTTCCGCAATTCGTTAGGAGCAACTGAAACCATGCCGGTTTCCGTAACCCTGCCGGCGCTCGGCGAGAGCGTCACCGAGGGCACCGTCACCCGCTGGCTCAAGGCCGAGGGCGAGCGCGTCGAGGCCGACGAGCCGCTGCTCGAGGTCTCGACCGACAAGGTCGACACCGAGATCCCCGCCCCCGCGTCGGGTGTTCTGTCCTCCATCAAGGTGGCCGAGGACGAGACGGTCGAGGTCGGCGCCGAGCTGGCCGTCATCGACGACGGTTCGGGTGCCTCCGCGGCCGCCGAGCCGGCTCAGGCGGAGCCCGCCCAGGCCGAGGCTCCGGCCGAGGCCCCGCAGCAGGAGGCCCCGGCCCCGGCGCCGCAGACCACCCCGTCCACGGACGTCGAGGCCCCGGCTCCGGCTCCCACGGCCGAGGCCACGTCCGGCGGCGGTTCGGCCGAGGGCACCGACGTCGTGCTTCCGGCGCTCGGCGAGTCCGTGACCGAGGGCACCGTCACCCGCTGGCTGAAGTCGGTCGGCGACTCCGTCGACGCCGACGAGCCGCTGCTCGAGGTGTCCACGGACAAGGTCGACACCGAGATCCCCGCCCCCTCCTCCGGCGTTCTCCTGGAGATCGTCGTCGGCGAGGACGAGACCGCCGAGGTCGGCGCCAAGCTGGCCGTCATCGGTGCCGCGGGTGCCGCTCCGTCCGCCCCGGCTCCGGCCGCCGCCCCGGCTCCGGCCGCCGAGGCTCCCGCGGCTCCGGCCCCGGCCCCGGCCGCTCCCGCGGCTCCGGCCCCGGCCGCCCCTGCCGCTCCCGCGGCTCCGGCTCCGGCGCCCGCCGCCCAGGCTCCGGCTCCGGCCCCCGCCGCTCCGGCCGCGGCCCCGGCACCGACCGCTCCGGCCCCCGCCGCCCAGGCTCCGGCTCCGGCCCCCGCCGCCGCTCAGCCGGCGGAGGACGGTGCCTACGTGACCCCGCTGGTCCGCAAGCTCGCCACCGAGAACGGTGTCGACCTGGCGGCCGTCAAGGGCACGGGCGTCGGCGGCCGTATCCGCAAGCAGGACGTCATCGCGGCCGCCGAGGCGAAGAAGGCCGCTCCGGCTCCGGCCGCCCCGGCCGCCGCCGCGCCGACGACCCCGGCCCTTGAGGCGTCTCCCCTTCGTGGCCAGACCGTCAAGATGCCTCGCATGCGCAAGGTCATCGGCGACAACATGATGAAGGCGCTGCACGGCCAGGCCCAGCTGACCTCGGTCGTCGAGGTCGACATCACCAAGCTGATGCGTCTGCGCGCCGCCGCGAAGGACTCGTTCGCGGCCCGTGAGGGCGTCAAGCTGTCCCCGATGCCGTTCTTCGTGAAGGCGGCGGCCCAGGCGCTGAAGGCCTTCCCGGTCATCAACGCCCGGATCAACGAGGACGAGGGCACCATCACGTACTTCGACTCGGAGAACATCGGCATCGCCGTGGACTCCGAGAAGGGTCTGATGACGCCGGTCATCAAGGGTGCGGGCGGCCTGAACATCGCCGGCATCGCGAAGGCCACCGCCGAGCTGGCGGGCAAGGTCCGCGGCAACAAGATCACGCCGGACGAGCTCTCCGGTGCGACCTTCACGATCTCCAACACCGGCTCGCGCGGCGCGCTGTGGGACACGATCATCGTTCCGCCGAACCAGGTCGCCATCCTGGGCATCGGTGCCACGGTCCGTCGTCCGGTCGTCGTGAACCACCCCGACCTGGGTGAGACGATCGCGATCCGCGACATGACGTACGTCGCGCTCTCCTACGACCACCGTCTGGTGGACGGCGCCGACGCCGCCCGCTACCTGACCGCGGTCAAGCAGATCCTGGAGGCCGGCGAGTTCGAGGTGGAGCTCGGCCTGTAGGCAAGCTACCGAGCTGTAACAAGGCTCACCAGCGGCGCCCCTGTTCGGGAGTACTCCCGGCAGGGGCGCCGCCGTATTGTCATAGGCGTCAGCACGTCCCTAAGGAGCGGCTTCATGAGCGTGCCCGTCGTCCACTCGCTGCGCGAACAGATCCGCGAGCACATCGTGGAGGGCATCGTCAGCGGCCGCTGGAAGCCGGGCGAGCGGATCGTGGAGCGGCGCATCGCGACCGAGCTGGAGGTCAGCCAGACCCCGGTACGGGAGGCGCTGCGCGAGCTGGAGTCGCTGCGGCTGATCGAGTCGGCCCCGAACAAGGGCGTGCGGGTACGGAACCTCACGGCTGCCGACCTGGAGGAGAGCTACCCCGTCCGGGCCGGTCTCGAGCAGATCGCGGCGGAGCTGGCGGCGACCCGTCTGGCGGCCGACTGCTCGGCTCTGGAGCCGCACGTGACGGCGCTGTACGAGGCGGACCGGACGGCCGACGGGACGGCGCAGGTGCGGCACACCGTGGCCTTCCACCGGGAGCTGGTGAAGGCCGCGGGGAACGGCGTGCTGCTGCACACCTGGGAGGGCCTGGGCATCGAGGTCTTCACGGCCCTGTCGATCCGCTGGCTGGGCACGGTCCAGAAGTCGTACGCGGAGGAGCACCAGGAGCTGGTGGAGGCGTTCCGCCGGGGCGATCCGAACATCGGGGCGATGGTCAAGGCGCACGTGCTGGGCTGCGCGCCCCGGGCCTGACCCCCGGGCCACCGAGCCCCGAGCCCTCTCTCGTGACGAGCGGATCCGCCCCCGGCGGGTCCGCTCGTTTGTGCGATCGGCCTCTCAAACGGCTCTTCGATCCCGCCCCTCACCTGCGGAAACAAGGCACCCGGTGCCCCCTTTCGCGGCACCCTGTGCCGACTTTCTCGATCTGAAGAGGTTTTCCCCTTCAACCCTTTGATCGATCATCGATCGTCGGATTACAGTCTTCGGCGGGCCGCACCCCGGCCCTTCGCCCTGTCCTGCCAGACAAGGCACCCCTTCTCCACCCCCATCTGTCCGGAAGGCGGCGATCATGACCGATCCCGTAGGCAAGAATCCGAGTGAGCTCGACCAGCTCCCGGACCGTGACACCGAGGAGACCGCCGAGTGGGCGGCCTCCCTCGACGCCGTCACCAAGGCCGCCGGCCCCCATCGGGCCGCCTACCTGATGCGCCGCACGCTCCAGCATGCCGAGGGCGCGGGCCTGGCCCTGCCCAAGCTGCTGGAGACGGACTACGTCAACACCATCCCCACCTCCGCGGAGCCGGCCGTCGACGGCGACGAGGAGATGGAGCGGAGGATCACCGCCTGGAACCGCTGGAACGCGGCCGCCATGGTCTCCCGCGGCGCCAAGCACGGCGTCGGCGGCCACATCGCCACCTTCGCCTCGGCGGCCTGGCTGTACGAGACGGGCTTCAACCACTTCTTCAAGGGCAAGGAGCAGGACGGCTCGGGCGACCAGCTCTACATCCAGGGCCACGCCTCCCCGGGCATCTACGCCCGCGCCTTCCTCGACGGCCGCCTCACCGAGGCGCACCTCGACAACTTCCGGCAGGAGTCCGGCGGCCAGGGCCTGCCCTCCTACCCGCACCCGCGCCGCCTCCCGTGGCTGTGGGAGTTCCCGACCGTCTCCATGGGTCTGGGCCCGCTCTCCGCCATCTACCAGGCGCGCTTCAACCGGTACCTCACCAACCGCTCCATCAAGGACGTCTCCGCCTCCCACGTGTGGGCGTTCCTCGGCGACGGCGAGATGGACGAGCCCGAGTCGACGGCGGCCCTCGCGCTCGCCGCCCGCGAGGGCCTGGACAACCTGACCTTCGTCATCAACTGCAACCTGCAGCGCCTCGACGGCCCGGTCCGCGCCAATTTCAAGATCGTCCAGGAGCTGGAGGCCCAGTTCCGCGGCGCCGGCTGGAACGTCGTGAAGTCGCTCTGGGGCAATGCCTGGGACGAGCTGTTCCGGCTCGACACCACCGGCGCCCTCGTCCGCCGCCTCCGCGAGGTCCCGGACGCGCAGGTGCAGACGTACCAGACCCGCGACGCCGCCTACATCCGCCAGGACTTCTTCGGCTCCGACCCGGCGCTCGTGGAGATGGCGAAGCTGCTGAGCGACGACAAGATCCTGGAGTGCTTCCACCTCTCGCGCGGTGGACACGAGCCGCGCAAGGTGTACGCCGCGTACAAGGCCGCCCTGGAGTTCAAGGGCGCGCCCACGGTGATCCTCGCGCAGACGGTGAAGGGCTTCACCCTCGGCGAGGGCTTCGCCTCCAAGAACGCGAACCACCAGATGAAGAAGCTCTCGGTGGACGAGTTCAAGAACATGCGCGACCTGCTGGAGCTGCCGATCTCGGACGCCCAGTTCGTCGACGGTGTGGTCCCCTACGGTCACCCCGGCGCGGACGCCCCCGAGGTCCGCTACCTCCAGGAGCGCCGCGCGGCCCTCGGCGGCCCGGCACCGGCCCGCCGCACGCAGCCCCTGGCCCCGCTGCCCGCCCCGGCGGAGAAGGCCTTCACCGCCTTCGACAAGGGATCCGGCTCGCAGTCGGTGGCGACCACCATGGCGTTCGTCCGCCTGGTCAAGGACCTGGTCCGCGACAAGGAGACCGGCAAGCGCTGGGTCCCGATCGTCCCGGACGAGGCCCGGACCTTCGGCATGGAGTCGCTCTTCCCGTCGCTCGGCATCTACTCGCCGAAGGGCCAGACGTACGAGCCGGTCGACCGCGACCAGCTGATGTACTACAAGGAGGCCGTCAACGGCCAGATCCTCAACGAGGGGATCACCGAGGCCGGGTCCATGGCCGACTTCATCGCCGCCTCCTCGTCGTACGCGACGCACGGCGAGGCGATGATCCCGTTCTACATCTTCTACTCGATGTTCGGCTGGCAGCGCACCGCCGACCAGATGTGGCAGCTCGGCGACCAGCTCGGCCGCGGCTTCCTCGTCGGCGCCACCGCGGGCCGTACGACGCTGACCGGTGAGGGCCTGCAGCACGCGGACGGCCACTCCCCGGTGATCGCGGCGACGAACCCGGCCGCCCTGACCTACGACCCGGCGTTCGCCTACGAGGTCGCGGCGATCGTCAAGGAGGGTCTGCGCCGGATGTACGGCGAGGCCGCCGAGGGCGAGGACCGGGACGTCTTCTACTACCTCACCGTCTACAACGAGCCCATGCCGCAGCCCGCCAAGCCGGCCGGGGTCGACGAGGGCATCATCAAGGGCCTCTACCGCTTCAACACCGCGGAGTCGGCCGGTTGCGACCTTCCCGCGAACGCCGCGCGGATCCAGCTGCTCTCCTCCGGCACGGCCATCCACTGGGCGCTGGAGGCGCAGAAGCTGCTGGCCGCGGAGTGGGGTGTGGGCGCCGACGTGTGGTCCGCGACGTCCTGGACCGAGCTGCGGCGCGACGCGCTGGAGGCCGACGCCGCGCTGCTGCGCGGCGAGGAGCGGGTCCCGTACATCCGCCGGGCGCTCGAAGGCGTCGACTCCCCGGTCCTCGCGGTGTCGGACTACATGCGACAGGTCCCCGACCAGATCGCGCAGTGGGTCGAGCAGGACTACTCCTCGCTCGGCGCGGACGGCTTCGGTCTGTCCGACACCCGTGCGGCGGCCCGCCGGCACTTCGGTGTCGACGCCCAGTCGATCGTGGTGGCGGCCCTGGCCCGGCTCGCCCACCGCGGCGAGGTCCCGGCCTCCGCGGTGAAGGAGGCGCGCGAGCGCTACGGCCTCTGAGCCACGCAAGGTCGGCCGGGCAGAATGCGTGTCATGCGCGCTGCCCGGCTGATCAAGATGGTGCTGCTGCTCCAGTCCCGTCCGTCGATGACGGCGGCCGAACTGGCCGAGGAGCTGGAAGTGTCCGAACGCACCATCACCCGTGATGCCCTCGCCCTCTCGGAGGCGGGGGTTCCGGTGTATGCGGACCGAGGGCGGGCCGGTGGCTACCGGCTGGTCGGCGGTTACCGCACCCGGCTGACGGGCCTGGCCCGGGGCGAGGCGGAGGCGCTGTTCCTGTCCGGTCTGCCGGGCGCCCTGCGGGACATGGGGCTCGGCGACGCGGCCTCCGCGGCCCGGCTCAAGGTGTCGGCGGCGCTGCTGCCCTCGCTGCGGGACGCCCCGGAGTCGGCGGCGCGGCGGTTCCTCCTCGACGCGCCGGGATGGTGGCAGGAGCCCGAGACGCCCGAGCTGCTGCCGGCGATCGCGGAGGCGGTCTGGGACGACCGGACGGTCGCGGCGCGCTACCGGCGCGGGGACGGCGAGGTCGCGCGCGAGCTGGCGCCGCACGGGCTCGTCCTGAAGGCGGGGACCTGGTACCTCTGCGCCCGGGCCGGGGCCTCCTTCCGTACGTACCGGGTGGACCGCTTCACGGCGGTCTCGGTCGGCGAGGAGCGTTTCGTCCGGGACGAGGGCTTCGACCTGGCCGCGTTCTGGGAGGAGCGCTCGGCGGAGTTCGCCCGGTCCCTGCTGCGGGCGGAGGTGGTCCTGCGCCTCTCCCCCGCCGGCGCCCGGGCGCTCCCGCACGTCACGGACCGGGCGGCGGCGCACGAGGCGCTGGCCTCCGCGGCCCGCGACGACGCCGGTTTCGTGACGGCCAGGCTCCGCGTGGAGAACGACGAGGTCGCCTTCTCCCAGCTGCTGAGCCTGGGCGCGGAGGCCGAGGTCCTTGAACCGGCGCCGCTGCGGGCGCGTTTCGCGGAGGCGGCCGGGCGCCTGGCGGCGCTCTACGGCCAGGGCGTGTTCCGAAGGTAGCGCCGTCCGCCCGGAGGGCGGGCCCCGCGGCGTCCGGTGCGTGCGATCGCAAGGCGGAGGGTCGCCCTCGTACCGGACGTACGTGGACGACCCCGACCACGTACGCGAGCGTGCGTGCGTGCCAGGCGTCGCGGGTCAGGTGGGACTTTCGAAACACGCCCTGGTCGCCGCTCGTACGGCCCGCGGTTCTAGCGGTAGTCCTCCACGCTCACGTCCTCGCCGGCCTCCTTGGCCGTGATGAAGGCCCAGGCGTCCGGCCGTGAGCCGTCCGCGTCCGTGAAGCCGTACTCCTTGGCGAGCTGTGCGCTGGAGAGTGACTGCCCGTTCCAGCGGGCCCGCTCGGGGTCGGCGGCCAGGGCGGCGACCGCGCGGCCGACGTAGACGGGGGACTCGGCGACGGCGAAGTCGGGGAGCTTCTCGACGGCGTCGCGCCAGTTCGCCTCGGTGACGCCGAAGTGGTCCAGCATCTGCTCGGAACGCAGCCACCCCGGGGTGAGCGCCACCGCCGTCCCGCCGGCCTCCTTCAGGTCGTGCGCGAGGGCGTACGCCATGCGCAGCGGCGCGTTCTTGGTGAGGTCGTAGAAGAAGTTCTCCCGGAAGCGGGCGTTGTACGCGGCGGTCCCGTCCGTCACCTCCACGACGAGGCCGCCCGGGTGCCGGACGAGCAGCGGCAGAGCGACCGCGCTGGTGATGACGTGGGTCTTCACGCCGAGTTCCAGCATGCGCAGGCCGCTGTCGAGGTCGGTCTCCCAGATCTTCTTCCCGAAGGCGGGGACGAGGAGGTGCTCGCCGCCCCAGACGTCGTTGACGAGGACGTCGAGGCGGCCCTGGTCCCGGTCGATCCGGGCGACCAGGGCCCGTACCTGCTCCACCTCCAGGTGGTCCGTGACCACGGCGATGCCCTCGCCGCCGGCGGCCGTCACCAGCTCGGCCGTCTCCTCGATGGTCTCGGTGGGCCGGTTGACCTCGCTGACCTTCGTCCGGGTGGTGCGGCCGGTGACGTACACGGTGGCGCCGGCGGTGCCCAGCTGTACGGCGATGGCGCGGCCCGCGCCCCGGGTGGCGCCCGCGACCAGTGCGATCCTGCCGGCGAGCGGCTTCGTTTCAGTCGTCATGGAAACGACCATGGCAGGAAAGTACGACATCCTCTGTCGGGTTTGATTCGGCCGTTTCGGGGTGCGTCGCCCTCCGCGAAGGCCGATGCTGGTCCCGTGATGGACGAGACGGAGTTCTGGGAGATCATCGACTCCACCCGCGAGGCCGCCGAGGGCGACCCCGAGGACCATGCCGACCTGCTCGTCGAACGGCTGTTGCAGTTCGACCCCGACTCCGTGCTCGACTTCGCCCGTCACTTCGAGGCCCGCTACAACCGCGCGTACCGCTGGGACCTGTGGGGCGCGGCGGCGGTGCTGCTCGACGGAGCCGGCGACGACGCCTTCGACTACTTCCGCTGCTGGCTGATCGGCCAGGGGCGTGAGGTCTTCGAGGGGGCGGTGCACGATCCGGACGCGCTGGCCGAGCTGCTCGACGAGTTCGACGAGGAGATCGACGGGGACGGCGAGGAGCTGGGGTACGCGGCGGACGAGGCGTACGAACAGCTCACCGGCGCGGAGGCGCCGGATCTCGGGATTCCGCCGCAGCCGGCCGAGCCGGAGGGCAGCCCGGTCGACCTGGCGGACGACGCGGTGCTCGCGGCGCGCTACCCGAGGCTGTGGGAGCGCTTCGGGTCCTAGGGGGTGTCCTGCTCATGGCGCCGGGGCGCCCGGAGCCGGCGGCGGGTGTCAGAAGTGGGTGCCGCCGTCGATGCGGACCTCGGTGCCGGTGATGAAGCGGCCGTCCTCGCTCGCCAGCATGGCGACGACCCCGGCCACCGTCTCGGGCCCGGCGAAGCCGTGGCCGAGCGCGGGGGCGAGCTTCGCGAAGAGGGAGAGGTCGGCGTCCTCCGGAAGGCCGGGGCCGACGCTCTGCCGGCTGGCTCCGGTGCCGTCGGTCATGCCGGAGGAGATGGAGCCGGGCTGGACGGCGGTGAAGCGGATGCCCCGCCTGGCGTACTCGGCGGCCAGTGCGTGGGTCATGGACTGGATGCCGCCCTTGCTGGCGGCGTAGGCGGCCATGTACGGGTGGGCGAACATCGCCGAGGTGGACGAGAAGTTCACGACGGCGGAGCCGTGGCCGTCGAGGAGCGCGGGTATCGCCTCGCGGATCACCAGGAAGGTGCCGGTGAGGTTGATCCGGAGCACCCGCTCGAAGGAGTCGAGGCTCGTCTCGTGGGTGTGGGACGAGCGCAGGATCCCTGCCGCGTTGACCAGGACGTCGAGACCGCCGAGCGCCGCGACGGCGGCGGCGACGCCCTCGCGCACCGAGGTCTCGTCGGCGACGTCGACGACGAGGGTCGTCAGACGGTCCGCGTCGGCTCCGGCCCGTGCGAGGGTGTCCTGGAGCCCGGCCTGGCTGATGTCGGCGGCGACGACGCGGCCGCCCTCGGCGAGCATGCGCAGCGCGGTGGCCTGGCCGATGCCGGAGCCTCCGCCGGTGACCAGCGCACGGCGTCCTTCGTAGCGGTTCATGTCCCGACCCGACCTCTCGCTGGGGCTTCCTCGCGGCTCTTCGCGAGACACCGTACGCCTTAGTGGCACGTTTTGCCATGAGTGCACTGCATGCCTCTTCGGCAAGGGCGGGCGTACGCTTGCGCGCGTGAGCATCAAGCCCCCCTCGCTGACGGAGCGCCGCAAGGCGGCCACCCAGCTCGACATCGCCCACGCCGCCGCCGAGCTCTTCACCGAGCGCGGCCCCGACGGGACGACGGCCGAGGACATCGCCCTGCGGGCCGGGGTCGCCCTGCGCACCTTCTACCGCTACTTCCGTTCCAAGCAGGACGCCGTGGCCCCGCTCCTGGCCGGCGGCGCGGACCTCTGGCGGGAGCGGCTGGCGGCGGCCGGGCCGGACGCCGGGCTGCCCGACGCGCTGGAGCGGTCCGTCGCCGAGGCCCTCGCGGCGGCCGACGACGAGGCCGCCGAGGGTCTGCGCCGGACCCGCGGTCTGCTGCGCGCGGCTGGGGAGGACGCCGCGCTGCGGGCGGTCTGGTACCGGGTCAACCAGGACTCCGAGGAACGGCTCCGGCCCGTCGTCGCGGCGCTCGCCGGGCCGGACGCGGACCCCCTGGAGGTGCGCCTCGCCGCGGCGGCCGCGACGGACGCGATCCGCATCGCCCTGGAGACCTGGGCGGAGACGGACGCTCCGGTACGCGGCGAGGGCTCGCCGGCCGCGCTCGCGGTGCGGTGTCTGCGGGAGCTGGGGGGCGGGATGCGGCTGCTGGGACGGCCCGCCGTCACGGAGCCAGGGAGCGCCCCATGAACACGTCGTCGACGTAACGGCCGTCCAGGAGGAACTCCTCGGGCAGCACGCCCTCGACCGCGAAGCCCTCGGAGGCGTAGAGGGCGCGGGCCGGCGCGTTGTGGCCGAGCACCCGCAGGGTGATCCTCCGGCCGCCCTGCCGCACCGTCTCCGCCATGGCGGCGCGCAGCAGCGCACGGGCCACACCCCGGCCGCGGGCGTGCGCGGAAACGGCGAGGCCCTGGATCTGGCGGACGTGGGTGTTGCAGGCGAGCGGGGTCGGCCGCCCGAGCTTCAGATAGCCGACGACGACCCCGCCGTCCTCGGCGACGAGATGGTCCTCCGGACGGCTTCGGTCGTCGAAGAAGGGGCCGTACGGAGGCGTGGGCGCGGGCTGCACGGCGTGCAGGGGCGACCAGGTGGCGCGGTCCAGCTCCCCGAGGGTCTCGCCGTCCTCCGCGAGGGCGGGGCGAATGCGTATCCCGGTCGGCGTTTTGATCTGCGTCTGCGGCGACTCATGAGGAACGGCCATGGCCGCCACTGTGCCACGCGGGGCCCCGGAAGGGCAGGATGGCCCCATGCAACGCTCCCGTATCGCGGTCACCGGCGCCTCCGGACTCATCGGCTCGGCCCTCGTGCGCTCCCTGCGCGCCGACGGCCACCACGTCTCCCGTCTGGTACGGCGGCCGGCCCGGACGGCGGACGAGGTCGAGTGGGACCCCGCGCGGCTGTACGTCGACGCCGCCGGACTCGTCGGGGTGGACGCCGTCGTGCATCTGGCGGGAGCCGGGGTCGGCGAGCGCCGCTGGACCGAGGCGTACCGCAAGGAGATCCGCGACAGCCGTGTGCTCGGCACGACGGCGATCTCCCAGGCGCTCGCCTCGCTGGCGGAGCCGCCGAAGGTCCTGGTGTGCGGGACGGCCCTGGGCTACTACGGCGACACGGGCCCGCGCGCGGTGGACGAGAGCGCTCCGGCGGGCGAGGGCTTCCTGCCGTCGGTGTGCGTGGAGTGGGAGGCCGCGGCGGCTCCCGCCGAGGAGGCAGGCATCCGGGTCGCCTACGCCCGCACGGGCCTGGTGGTGGCCCGCGAGGGTGGGGCGTGGGGGCGGCTGTTCCCCGTCTTCCGCGCCGGGATCGGCGGCCGGATGGGCGACGGCCGGCAGTACTGGAGCTTCATCTCGCTGCACGACGAGGTGGCCGCCCTGCGCCACCTGATCGACACCGACTCCCTCGCGGGACCGGTGAACCTGACGGCCCCCGAGCCGGTCACCAACCGGGAGGTGACGGCGGCGATGGGCCGCGTCCTGCGCCGCCCGACGCTGCTGCCGGTGCCGGCGTCGGCCCTGAGGGCGGTCCTGGGCGACTTCGCGGAGGACGTGCTGGGGAGTCAGCGGGTGCTGCCCGTGAGGCTGTTGGAGTCGGGGTTCGAATTCGCCTTCCCGACGATCGACGACTCGATCCGCGCGGCGGCCTGACGGGCCGTCGCGGCGCGGAGCCCCAGGACCCGGCCGAGCGCGGGCCCTCGTGACCCGGGGCGTCGCGGTCCGGCACGGCACCGGACCGGGCCGTGGCCGGGGAGGCGCGGGGTGTGCGCCACCCTGTGCTGCGTGCACCCCGGTGCGCGCGGCTGGCATCCGGCGGAGTGGTGCCTAGGCTGGACGGCCCCTGAATGCCCCCCACGGCCACACGACGAACCGTGGACCCGAACCGGGGCATTCCGGGGGCCTGTTGGGGGCATGAGCCTCCCACCAGCCGCGCCGACCCGGGGAGGGGCACGTGCTCAGTACCGCACGCCATGCGCACCACACGGACGTCGTGACGGACGTCGTCATCGTCGGAGCGGGGATCGCGGGGCTCGCCGCGGCACACCGGCTGACCAGAGCGGGGCTCTCCGTCACGGTCCTGGAGGCCGCCGAGCGGGTGGGCGGTCGGATGGTCACCGACGAGGTCGACGGCTTCCGGCTCGACCGCCTCGGCCCGCTGCTGACCCTGTCGTACCCGGAACTGCGCCGCACCCCGGGGCTCGACGGCGCCGTCCTGCGTCCGTTCGCGCCGGGGGCCCTGGTCCACAGCGACGGACGGTACGTCAGGAGCGGCGGGACGGGGAGCATGCGAGGGGCGTTCACCATGGCGCGCGCCCTCGCGAGCGCCCCCCGTCAGGCGGCCGCGTCCCTCGACCACGCGCGGCTGGGGGCCACGCTGGCCCGGCTCGCCGCCACGCCCGCGCAGCGGCTGGCGACCCGGCCGGAGCGGACCGCCCGCGAGACGCTGAACGCCCGGCTGCCCGCCCGTACCGTCCAGGGCTTCCTGCGCCCGCTGCTGGCCGCGCTCCTGGGCGACCCCGATCTCGCCATGTCGAGCCGGGTCGCCGATCCCACGCTGCGGTCGTTCGCCCGGGGCCGGCTGTGTGTGCCGCAGGGCGGGTCGGGAGCGCTGCCCGAGCTGCTGGCCGCGTCGCTGCCGCCCGGGACGGTCCGGACGGGTGTCCGGGTCACCGAGGTCTCGATCACCAGGGTGGCGACGGCGGAGCACGGGGAGTTCGGCTGCCGGTCGGTCGTCCTGGCGACCGGGGCGCGGACCGCCGCCGAGCTGCTGCCGGGTCTGCGGACGCCTCGCTTCCACGCGGCCACGGTGGTCCACCACACCGCGCCCGCGGCGCCGCTGGCCCACCCGCTCCTGCTCCTGGAGTCCGACCCCGGCGGTCCGGTGGCGCACACGGCGGTGATGAGCGCGGTCGACCCGCTGCGCGCGCCCTCGGGGCGGGTGCTGGTCACCTCGACCATCCTGGGCACCCCGCCGGACGACGTCGAGCGCCGGGCCCGCAAGCACCTCGCCACGCTGTACGGCACGTCGACGGACGAGTGGGAGCTGCTGGCCCTGCGGCACACCGCCGACGCCTTCCCCGCGATGCCGCCGCCCCACGACCCGCGCCGTCCGGTGCGTCTGCTCTCGGGGCTCTACGTCTGCGGCGACCACCGCGACACCGGGACACCCCAGGGCGCCCTCTTCTCCGGCCGCCGCGCCGCCCACGCCCTGATGCGGGACCTGGGCGTCCAGCCGGTGAAGGACGCCCCTGCGACGGCGGAGGCGGCCTAGCGAACGGCGGCCGGGGCGCCTCGCCGCGCGGCCGGGGCGTCGTGCCCCGCTCCCGTCGGGGAGGGGATCAGCGCGGGCGGCAGGTTGTCGACGACGAACCAGCCGAGGTCCTCC
>NZ_JBFASK010000024.1:0-111646 GCF_040677675.1 Streptomyces sp. NPDC053755
GTTCCCGCCGTGCGGCGGGAACTCGACGGCGGCACGCCTGCGTTGCCGGGGTGTCAGGCCGTCGGGGCGTCAGCCCTTGTTGGGGCCTTCGTAGTCCTCGCCGTAAGCGCCCTTGGCGGGGCGGCGGCGGCGCATCGGCGGCTCGACGCCGTCGGCGAGGCGACGGGCGGTGACGAGGAAGCCGGTGTGGCCGATCATCCGGTGGTCCGGGCGGACGGCGAGGCCTTCGACGTGCCAGTTGCGGATCATCGATTCCCAGGGCTGCGGCTCGGCGTAGCAGCCGAACTCGCGGATGGACTCCACGGTGCGGGCCAGCTGGGTGGTGGTGGCCACGTAGCAGCAGAGGATGCCGCCGGGGACGAGCGCCTTGGAGACGGCCTCCAGGCACTCCCACGGGGCGAGCATGTCGAGGATGACACGGTCGACGTCGGTGTCGGACAGATTGTCCTGGAGGTCGCCGACCGTGAGCTGCCACGCGGGGTGCGGGCCGCCGAAGTAGCGCTCGACGTTGCCCTTGGCGATCTCGGCGAAGTCCTCGCGGCGCTCGTAGGAGTGCAGCATGCCGCTGTCGCCGATGGCGCGGAGCAGGAAGCTGCTGAGCGATCCGGAGCCCACGCCGGCTTCGACGACGCGTGCGCCGGGGAAGATGTCGGCGAAGGCGAGGATCTGCCCCGCGTCCTTCGGGTAGACCACGGCGGCGCCGCGGGGCATGGACAGGACGTAGTCGGGGAGCAGGGGGCGCAGCGCGAGGTAGGCGACGTTTCCCGTGGTACGGACAACACTGCCCTCGGGAGCACCGATCAGCTCGTCGTGGGGGAAGGAACCCTTGTGGGTGTGGAAGTTCTTCCCGGCCTCGAGCGTGAACGTGTAGTGGCGTCCCTTGGGGTCGGTGAGCTGGACCTGGTCCCCGACCTTGAAGGGCCCGCGACGGCGGGCGGCACCGGTCGGTTCGGACATGTGACCAGAGTACCGGGGTTACGAGGAGGGTCTTGCCATGGCCCGGACGAAGGCGCGCTCCACGTCGGCGGTGGACAGCACGCCGTAGATCTCGCCGGTGTCCTCCACGACGAGGTACTCCGTGGCCGGGCTGGCCCTCAGGTGGTCGAGCAGGGGCTGGCCGGCGAGCTCGGCGGGGACCCTCATGCCGTCGGTGAGGTCCTGGGCGAGGGTGCTGACGGCGACCCAGGGGCGCCGGTGCTGGGGGACGCCCGCGATCGCGGTCTCGCGGACGAGGGCGGTGGGGACGCCCTGCGCGTCGACGACGACGAGGGCGCGGGCGCCCGCCTCGTTGGCCCGGCGCAGCGCCTCGGAGAGGGGGGTGACGGGCTCGACGGGGATGGCGCGGCGGGTGAGGCTGCGGGCGCGCAGGTCGGGCAGGTGCTCGCGCAGCCGGGCCATGCGCAGGCTGTTGCCCGCGCCGGTCCAGATGATGGCGGCGAGGATGGCGGCGAGGAGTGCGTCGGTGACGGTGTCCATGCCGCTGATGTCGTCGGTGGAGTTGCCCAGGAGGCCCGTGCGGGTGAGCAGGGGCAGGCCGATGAGGACGGCGACGGCGAGCGCGCGGCCGACCCAGGCGGCGGCGACCGTGCCGCTCATGGGCTTGCCGGTGATCTTCCAGACGACGGCGCGGAGCATGCGGCCGCCGTCGAGGGGCAGGCCTGGCAGCAGGTTGAAGACCGCCACGATGAGGTTGGAGATCATCAGGCCCGCGAGCAGGACCCCGGGGACGGTGCCGGGCTCGACGGCGTACAGCGAGACGTAGAAGAGTCCGGCGAGGACGAGGGAGAGCAGCGGGCCGACGAAGGCGAGGACGAATTCGCGGCCGGGGGTCTCGGTCTCCTTCTCGATCTCGGAGACGCCGCCGAAGAACTGGAGCTGGATGCGGCGGACCGGGAGCTTGAAGCGGAGGGCCGCGAGCGTGTGCGCCAGCTCGTGGACCAGGACGGAGGCGTAGAAGGCGATGGCGAAGAAGAGCGAGACCAGGTAGCGCGCACCGCCGAGGTCGGGCAGGACGCGTTCGATCTGGTCGCCGAAGACCCAGGTGATCAGGGCCGCGACCAGGAACCAGCTGGGGGCGACGTAGACGGGTACGCCGAAGGGGCGGCCCATGAGGAGCCCGCCGCCGGGATCCTCGGCCCGCCGGCGCTTGCCCGGGCCCGCGCCGGAGGGGCCTCCGGCGGGGTTCGGTGCCGCGGGCTTCGATTCCGATTCCGCTTCGCCGGACTGCGGCCGGGGGTCCTGGCCGCGCTCGTCGTCCTGGTTCACGGGTTCCTTTCGTCGCCGAACTGCATGACCTTCGTCACTGCGTCACGGTTCGATCATGCAGTGCGACGGGGTCTGCCGTCGATGGTATTCCGCTCGCTGTCGGTGGCGGGTCGTAGGGTCTGAGTCATGAGTACGAGCGAGCAGCCGCCGGCGGGGTCCCGGACGCCCACGTCGTTGTCTCCGTCGCGGGCGAGCGACTTCATGCAGTGTCCCCTGCTGTACCGGTTCCGGGTGATCGACAGGCTGCCGCAGAAGCCGAGCGAGGCGGCGACGCGGGGGACGCTGGTGCACGCCGTCCTGGAGCGGCTGTTCGACGACCCGGCGGTGCAGCGGACGGCCCCGCGGGCGAAGGCGATGATCCCGGGGCAGTGGGACAGGCTGCTGGAGTCGAAGCCGGAGCTCGGCGAGCTGTTCGCCGAGGACGCCGAGGGCGAGCGGCTCGCGCGCTGGCTGGGTGAGGCGGAGCGACTGGTCGAGCGGTGGTTCACGCTGGAGGACCCGACGCGGCTGGAGCCGGCCGAGCGTGAGCTGTTCGTGGAGACGGAGCTGGACTCGGGGTTGCGGCTGCGCGGGGTCATCGACCGGATCGACGTGGCGCCGACGGGCGAGGTGCGGATCGTCGACTACAAGACGGGGAAGGCGCCCCGGCCGGAGTACAGCGAGGGCGCGCTGTTCCAGATGAAGTTCTACGCGCTGGTGATCTGGCGCTGGAAGCGTGTGGTGCCGCGCCGGCTCCAGCTGGTGTACCTGGGCAGCGGGGACGTGCTCACGTACGACCCGGTGGAGGCGGATCTGCTCCGGGTGGAGCGGAAGCTGCTGGCCTTGTGGGAGGCGATCCGGGAGGCGACCGAGTCGGGCGACTGGCGGCCGCGGCCGACCAAGCTGTGCGGCTGGTGCGACCACCAGGATCTGTGCCCCGAGTTCGGGGGGACTCCCCCGGTGTATCCGCTGGAGATCGTTTCCGCGCGCCCGCCGGAGTCGGGCGAATCCGGGCAGGGCAGAATGGAGCCGGTCCAGCCCGCCCCGTGAAGGAGATCCCGTGGCTATCCGCGTCCTACTGGTCGACGACCAGCCGCTGCTGCGCACCGGCTTCCGGATGATTCTGGAGGCGGAGCAGGACATCGCGGTCGTCGGTGAGGCAGGGGACGGGCTCCAGGCCCTGGATCAGGTCCGGGCGTTGCAGCCGGACGTGGTGCTGATGGACATCCGGATGCCCCGGATGGACGGTGTGGAGGCGACGCGGCAGATCACCGGCCCGGGCCGCGACGGTCCGGCCAAGGTGCTGGTGCTGACCACGTTCGATCTGGACGAGTACGTGGTGGAGGCGCTGCGGGCGGGTGCGAGCGGGTTCCTGCTGAAGGACGCCCCGGCCAACGAGCTGGTGCAGGCGATCCGGGTGGTGGCGGCGGGAGAGGCGATGCTGGCTCCGTCGATCACGCGTCGCCTGCTCGACAAGTACTCGGCGCACCTTCCGTCGGGCGACGAGCAGGTGCCCGACACCCTGAACACGCTGACCGACCGTGAGGTCGAGGTGCTGAAGCTGGTGGCGCGCGGCCTGTCGAACGCCGAGATCGCGGCGGACCTGTTCGTCAGCGAGACGACGGTGAAGACGCATGTCGGGCACGTGCTGACGAAGCTCGGTCTGCGGGACCGGGTCCAGGCGGCGGTGTACGCCTACGAGAGCGGCCTGGTCCGCCCCGGCGCGCAGTAGGTCCCGCGAGAGATCCCTACGGCGAAGGGCCCGGCGCGCTCCATCCGCGCGCCGGGCCCTTCGCCGTCCGCCGGGTCAGCTCTTCTTGATCTCCCAGAAGCGGAAGACCGTGGAGGCGTCGAGGGTCCATTCCAGGCCGGTGACGTTGTCGCGGGCGACGGCGTACTGCTTGCCCTGCCAGAGCGGAAGCAGGGGCAGCTCCTCGGCGACGATGTCCTGGAGCTTGCCGAAGTCCTGGGCCGTGGCGGCGCGGTCGGCGGCGGCCGCGGTCCTGGGGATGAGGCTGCCGGTGATGGTGGAGTTCTCGTACTGGTTGCCCAGGACGTTGCCCTCGCCGAAGAAGGGGGTGGTGAAGTTGTCGGCGTCGGGGTAGTCGGGGACCCAGCCCTTGACGTACACGCCGTACTTGCCGGCCTCGATGTCCTTCTCGTACTGCTCGAACGCGACCGACTTCACGTCGGCGTCGAACAGTCCGCTGATGTTGAGCTGACCGGCTATCGCCTTGAGCTCCTGGTCGGTGGCGGGGCCGTAGCGGCTGGGCGTGGACCAGAGGGTGAGCTTCACCTTGTCGGTGATCCCGGCCTTGCGGAGCGCCTTCTTCGCCTTGGCCGCGTCCGGGCTGCCGTAGGTGTCGAAGAAGGCGGTGTTGTGTCCGGCGATACCGGCCGGGACGATCGAGTAGAGCGGCGTGGCCGTCGACTTGTAGACGTCCTGGACGAGGGACTCGCGGTCGACGAGGTGGGCGATGGCCTGGCGGACGCCCAGCTTGCCGACGACGGGGTCCTTGACGTTGAAGACCAGGTGCTGGACCTCGGCGCTGGTGCCCTGGACGATCTCGATGCCCTTGTCGGCCGTGCTTCCGGAGGCTTCGAGGGCGGCGATGTCGTCGGCGGCGAGCCCACGGTAGGCGACGTCGATCTCGCCCGCGGAGAAGGCGTCGGAGAGGGCCTCGCGGTCGCCGGCGTAGAGCTTGAGGGTGACGCCGCTGTTCTTCGGCTCGACGCCGCCCTTGTAACCGGCGTTGACGGAGAAGACGGCCTCGGTGTCGCTGAGGGTGTCCAGGGTGTACGGGCCGGAGCCGACGACCTTGCCGTCGGTCCGCAGCTGGTCCGCGGCGTACTCGCGGTGGTCGACGATGGAGCCGGCTCCCGAGGCGATCTTGCTCGGGAAGGTGGCGTCGGGAACCTTGAGGCGGAAGACGACGGTCAGATCGTCGGGGGTCTCGATGGAGCCGATGGTCGACAGCAGCGGGGCGGGCCCGGACGGGTCGTCGATCTTCAGCGCCCGCTCGAAGGAGTACTTGACGTCCTTCGAGGTGAGGGGGTTGCCGTTGGAGAACGTGAGGCCCTCGCGCAGGGTGCAGCGGTAGACCTTGCTACCGGCTCCGAACGCGCACTCCTCGGCGGCTTCCGGCTCGGGGACGGAGGCGCCCTTGGGGAAGCTGAGGAGGGACTGGAAGACGTTGTTGAACAGGAGCCAGGAGCCGGGGTCGTAGCCGGCGGCGGGGTCAGTGGCCAGAATCTCGTCGGACATGCCGACGCGGACGCTGCCGCCGGAGCCGCCGGAGTTCCCGCCCTGCTCCGCGCCGCAGCCGCTGAGCAGGGCGGCGGACAGACCCGCGGCGAGCGGAGCCGTCAGCCACTTGTTGTGCTTCACAGAACGTGCCTCTTGATCTCTTGCCAGGCCGGCCGCGCGCCCTGCGCGGCCGGTGTAACCGAGCGGGGTGAGGGGTCAGGCGGTACCGCGGCCCAGCTCCCACAGGAGCAGGTCCGAGGAGGTGTTCAGCGCCCATTCGACACCGGTGACGTCGTCGCGTGCGGCGACGTACTGCTTGCCCTGCCACAGGGGCAGGACGGGGACGTCCTTGGCGACGATCTCCTGGATCTGCCCGAAGACGGGGGCCGCGGCGTTGCGGTCGGCCGAGCGGCGCGATCGCGGGATCAACTGGTCGCGGACGGCCTTGTTGACGTAGGGGGTGTTGAGGAAGTTGTCCGAGTCCAGGAACGGGGCGACGTAGTTGTCCGGGTCCGGGAAGTCGGGGAACCAGCCGAGGCCGTAGACGGGGTAGTCCCCACGCTTCTGCGCCGCGCGGAACGTGGACCACTCGGCGCCCTCGACGGTGACGTCGAAGAGGTCCGTGGCGTTGAGCTGGTCGCGCAGCGCCTCGAACTCCTTCTTGGTGGCGGAGCCGTAGTGGTCGCTGGTGTAGTGCAGCGTCAGCTCGACGGGCTTCTTGATGCCGGCGCCGCGCAGGATGCCGGCCGCCTTGGTGGTGCTGGGCTCGCCGTAGGTGTCGAAGAAGGCGGTGGAGTGGCCGGTGACACTGGAGGGGATCAGCGAGTAGAGCGGCTTGGCGGTGGGGCCGTAGACGTCGTCGACCAGTTCACCGCGGTCGACGACGGCGGCGATGGCCTGGCGGACCGCCTTGTTCTTGACGGAGGGGTCCTCGGTGTCGAAGGCGAGGTAACGGATCTCCAGACCCGGGACCTCGGTGAGTTCGACGCCCTCCTGCGGCCGGTCGGTCAGTTCCTTGATCTGCTCCTGCGACATCGAGCGGGCCATCATGTCGATCCGGCTGTCCCGCAGGGCCTTGCCCATGGTGTCCGCGTCCGCGAAGGAGCGCAGTTCGACCACGTCGTTGCGCAGGGCGATGTCGCCCTTGTACCGCGGGTTGCGGGTGAAGACCACCTTGGTGACCGTGTCGCCGTCGTGCTCGGCCTTCATGGTGTACGGGCCGGAGCCGTCGACCTCGAAGCCGTCACGCAGCTCCTTGGCGCTGTACGTGTTCTTGCTGAGGATGCCGGCGACCGGGGTGGAGAGCTTGTACGGGAAGGTCGCGTCGGGCGTCTTGAGATGGAAGACGATCTCGCGCTCGCCCTTGGTCTCGACGGTGTCGATGTTGGCGAGGAGGGCGGCCGTACCGTTGTCCGACTTGATGGCGAGCACGCGCTCGACGGAGAACTTGACGTCCTCGGCGGTGACGGGGGTGCCGTCGGCGAAGGTGAGCCCCTCGCGCAGCTTGCAGCGGTAGCTCTCGCTGGCCCGGTCACTGAATCCGCAGCTCTCGGCGGCCTCGGGGACGGGCTCGCCGCCGCCGCGGGGGACGTGCATGAGGGTCTGGACGGTCTGCCGGAGGATGTTCCAGGCGCCGGTGTCGTAGGCGAAGGCCGGGTCGAGGGGAGCCGGGGCGTCGTCGGTGGCGACGAACCGGTCCGTGGTGCCGACGACGATGGCTCCGGCCTCGTCCGAGCCGCCGCAGGCGACGAGCAGCGGGGCGAGCATGCCTGCCGCCAGGGCGGGCAGCACCAGAGTCTTGCGGTTCATCGTGGTCGTTCTCCTCATCCGGCACTGGGATACAGCGGTTGCGGACACTCCGCCGCTGCCGCCCGTTCGGGGCGGGCGATCGGGCCGGGATGGTGAGCGATCGGTCCTGTGTTCGCGGCGACTTGGGTATGCGCCGGGGCACGCGGATAAGCGCGGCGAAGTACTCACGAAAGATTAGTCGGCGAGGGCGGTGGGCCCGGACCGCGGACGGCCCGGTTCCGCACCACACAGTGATCATGAATGCGGCGGACCCGATAGTCATGCGGGGGAACGTATCCCGACGGAGGCCGCGAATCAGGACACACGGGTGGGCCGCAATCACCGCTATCCGGACAGGGCTCACAAGAAGGCCACCCGCCGGTCGGCACGCTGCGTGACCAAGGTCACGCGGTGGCCCGGTCGTCGGGTGGCCGGAACGGATCGGCGGGGTGCCGCGAAGGTGACGGTGGGGCGAGGAGCCGGGGGCGACCGGGGAGCCGGGGAGGGGTGCGGCCGCCAACGGGCGGGGATCGGGCGCCGGGCCGGTCGGGACCGCGGGGGGCCGGAAACCGGGCGGGCTCAGGATGGGGGCCGGCCTCGCCCGGGCGGGCGTCCGGCCAGGGAGCAGCCTCGCCCGGGCGGTCGCCGGGTCAGGGGCCGGCCTCGCGCCGGGTCAGGGGCCGGCCTCGCGCCCGGTCAGGCGCCGGCCTCGCGCCGGGTCGGGGGACGGCCGCGCCCGGCGCCGGCGGCGGGTCAGGGGCCGGGGATGAGGGTCCGCAGGAAGGAGACGTCGACGTCCTCCAGGGAGCGGACGACGACCCGGCCCTCGGAGGGCGCGATGGGCGCCACCGAGGGGACGGCCACGACCCGGCAGCCGGCCGCCTCAGCGGCCGCCACGCCCGTCGCCGTGTCCTCGATGACCGCGCACAGCGTCGGGTCGGCGCCGACACCCCGCGCGGCCGTGAGGTAGGGCTCCGGGTGGGGCTTGGTCTGGACGACCTCGTCGCCCGCGACGCTGAGGGCGAAGCGGTCACGGCCGAGAGAGGCGAGCACGCGGTCGATGATGCGGCGGTGCGAGGCGGAGACCAGGGCGGTCGGGATGTCGTGGTGCGCCAGTTCCGCGAGCAGCCGCTCCGCGCCCGGCATAAGGGGCACACCGCGGTCGATGCGCTGCTCGAACTTCTCGTTGAGCAGGACCGTCAGCTCGGCGAGCGTGATGTCGGCGCCGGTGGCCTCGATCAGATAACCGGCGCTGCGGGTCATGGGCCCGCCGACCACGATGTCGCGCCAGGTCTCGTCCAGCCGGTGGCCGAGGGTCGCGAAGGCCTCCACCTCCGCGTCCCACCAGAACCCCTCCGTGTCGACGAGGGTGCCGTCCATGTCGAGGAAGACCGCTTGCAGGGCGGAGCTGCCGTTGGCGTGGAACAAGGACGCGGGGACCGTACTGGTCATCCGGCACACCTCCATGGAGGGACGAGAAGGCCGGTCTCGCTCCCCAGTACGGGGAGGGAGACCGGCCTGCGCTGGACCGACAAGTGTACGTCCCGATCATGCCGCACGCCGGGAATTACCCCCGTGAGGTGCGTCGCGGTGTCGCTCGGCGTGCCCCGTCGCGGCGCCGGGCGCGGTGTCTCGGCGCGCCCGGCGGGTCGCTCAGCGTGCGTTGAAGTACTTCGCCTCGGGGTGGTGGATGACGATCGCGTCCGTGGACTGCTCGGGGTGGAGCTGGAACTCCTCGGACAGCTGGACGCCGATCCGCTCGGGGCGGAGGAGTTCGGCGATCTTGGCGCGGTCCTCCAGGTCGGGGCAGGCGCCGTAGCCGAGGGAGAAGCGCGCGCCGCGGTACTTGAGCGCGAACATGTCCTCGACGTCGGCCGGGTCCTCGCCGGCGAAGCCCAGCTCGGAGCGGACACGGGCGTGCCAGTACTCGGCGAGGGCCTCGGCCAGCTGGACGGACAGGCCGTGGAGCTCCAGGTAGTCGCGGTAGGAGTCGGACTCGAAGAGCTTGGCGGTCGCCTCGCCGATCCTGGAGCCGACGGTGACGACCTGGAGGCCGACGACGTCGGTCTCGCCGGACTCCTCCGGGCGGAAGAAGTCGGCCAGGCACAGACGCCGGCCGCGGCGCTGGCGGGGGAAGGTGAAGCGGGTCCGCTCGTTGCCCTCCTCGTCCAGGATGATCAGGTCGTCACCCTTGGACACACAGGGGAAGTAGCCGTGCACGACGGCCGCCTCGAGGAGGTTCTCGGTGTGCAGCCGCTCCAGCCAGCCGCGCAGGCGCGGCCGGCCCTCGCTCTCCACGAGCTCTTCGTAGGACGGCCCGTCGCCGGCCCGGTTCTGCTTGAGGCCCCACTGGCCCTTGAACAGGGCGCCTTCGTCGAGCCAGCTCGCGTACTCCTTGAGCTGGATGCCCTTGACGACCCGGGTTCCCCAGAACGGCGGGGTGGGGATCGGGTTGTCGGTGGCGACGTCGGAGCGGCCGCCCGGCTCCGCCTCCTCGACCTCCAGGGCCGTGGTCCGCGCCGCGACCCGGCGCTGCTTCAGCTCGGGCAGAGACGCTCCCGGGACTCCGCGCTTGACCGCGATCAGGGCGTCCATCAGGCGCAGGCCCTCGAAGGCGTCGCGGGCGTAGCGGACCTCGCCCTGGTAGATCTCGTGGAGGTCCTGCTCGACGTAGGCGCGGGTCAGGGCCGCGCCGCCGAGGATGACGGGGAAGTCGGCGGCAAGCCCGCGCTGGTTGAGCTCCTCCAGGTTCTCCTTCATGATCACCGTGGACTTGACCAGGAGGCCCGACATGCCGATGACGTCGGCGCGGTGTTCCTCGGCCGCCTCCAGGATCGCCGAGACCGGCTGCTTGATCCCGAGGTTGACGACGTTGTAGCCGTTGTTCGACAGGATGATGTCGACCAGGTTCTTACCGATGTCGTGGACATCACCACGGACGGTGGCCAGCACGATCGTGCCCTTGCCGTCGTCGTCGGTCTTCTCCATGTGCGGCTCCAGGTGGGCCACCGCGGTCTTCATCACCTCGGCCGACTGGAGCACGAACGGCAGCTGCATCTGCCCCGAACCGAACAGCTCACCGACGACCTTCATGCCGTCCAGGAGCGTCTCGTTGACGATGTCCAGGGCCGGCGTGGTCTGCAGGGCCTCGTCGAGGTCGGCCTCCAGGCCGTTCTTCTCACCGTCGATGATGCGACGCTTGAGCCGCTCCTCCAGCGGGAGGGCCAGGAGCTCCTCCGCCTTTCCTGCCTTCAGGGACTTCGTGGTGGCGCCCTCGAACAGGGCCATCAGCTTCTGCAGCGGGTCATACCCCTCCGCGCGCCGGTCGTAGATCAGGTCCAGCGCCGTGGTGACCTGCTCGTCGTCGAACCGCGCGATCGGCAGGATCTTCGACGCGTGCACGATCGCCGAGTCCAGGCCCGCCTTCACACACTCGTCCAGGAAGACCGAGTTCAACAGGATCCGCGCCGCCGGGTTCAGACCGAAGGAGATGTTCGACAACCCCAGCGTCGTCTGCACCTGCGGATGACGCCGCTTCAGCTCTCGGATCGCCTCGATCGTCGCGATCCCGTCCTTACGCGACTCCTCCTGACCCGTGCAGATCGTGAAGGTCAGCGTGTCGATCAGGATGTCCGACTCGTGGATCCCCCAGTTCCCCGTCAGGTCCGCGATGATCCGCTCCGCGATCGCCACCTTGTGCTCGACCGTCCGGGCCTGGCCCTCCTCGTCGATCGTCAACGCGATCAGAGCGGCCCCGTGCTCCTGGGCCAGCCGGGTCACCTTCGCGAACCGCGACTCCGGCCCGTCGCCGTCCTCGTAGTTCACCGAGTTGATCACCGCACGGCCGCCGAGCTTCTCCAGGCCCGCCCGCAACACCTCCACCTCGGTGGAGTCCAGCACGATCGGCAGCGTCGACGCCGTCGCGAAACGACCCGCCAGCTCCTCCATGTCGGCCACACCGTCACGGCCGACGTAGTCGACGCACAGGTCCAGCATGTGCGCGCCCTCACGGATCTGGTCCCGGGCCATCTCCACGCAGTCGTCCCACCGGCCCTCCAGCATGGCCTCACGGAACTTCTTCGACCCGTTCGCGTTCGTCCGCTCACCGATCGCCATGTACGCCGTGTCCTGACGGAACGGGACGGTCTGGTAGAGCGACGCGGCACCGGGCTCGGGGCGCGGGTCGCGGACCGCCGGTGTCAGGCCGCGCACCCGCTCGACGACCTGCCGCAGGTGCTCCGGGGTCGTGCCGCAGCAGCCGCCGACCAGGGACAGCCCGTACTCCCGTACGAAGTTCTCCTGCGCGTCCGCGAGCTCGGCCGGGGAGAGGGGATAGTGCGCGCCGTCCTTGCCGAGGACCGGCAGACCGGCGTTGGGCATGCAGGACAGCGGGATCCGGGAGTGCCGCGCCAGATAGCGCAGGTGCTCGCTCATCTCCGCGGGGCCGGTCGCGCAGTTCAGCCCGATCATGTCGATCCCCAGCGGCTCCAGAGCCGTCAGAGCCGCGCCGATCTCCGAACCCAGCAGCATCGTGCCGGTCGTCTCCACCGTCACGGAGCAGATCAGCGGGACGTCCGCGCCCAGGGCGTCCAGCGCCCGGCGGGCGCCGATCACCGACGCCTTGGTCTGGAGCAGGTCCTGGGTGGTCTCCACCAGCAGCGCGTCCGCGCCGCCCGCCAGCATCCCCTCGGCGTTCCGCTGGTAGGCGTCCCGCAGCGCGGTGTAGGGGGCGTGTCCCAGCGTCGGGAGCTTCGTGCCGGGGCCCATGGAGCCGAGGACCCAGCGCTGCCGGCCCGTGGAGGCGGTGAACTCGTCCGCGACCTCCCGGGCGATCCGCGCGCCGGCCTCCGACAGCTCGTACACCCGCTCGGGGATGTCGTACTCCCCCAGGGCCGCGAGGTTCGCGCCGAAGGTGTTCGTCTCCACGCAGTCCACGCCGGCCGCGAAGTACTCCTCGTGCACCGACCGCACGATGTCCGGCCGGGTCACGTTCAGGATCTCGTTGCAGCCCTCGAGGTTCTCGAAGTCGTCCAACGTGGGGTCCTGGGCCTGGAGCATGGTGCCCATCGCACCGTCCGCGACGACGACTCGACTGGCGAGTGCCTCACGGAGGGCTGCGGCGCGGGTCCGGCTGTCAGCGGAAGGGGTCGGCGACGAGGCCATGGATGAGCTCCCTGGGATGCGACGGCTGTCGGCTTTGCACGCTCGGTGGAGGGTGCACGGGGCCAGACTAACCGTGCGGGTGCCGGGGTGGACATGGTGTCCCACGAGCCGGACGGCATCCTGTGTGCGGGGACTCCCGGCCGCACGCCTTCTTGACCGACACTGTCCGAGTAACACACGGTCGACATCGACCGATAGTGTTCAGCATTGTCGAACGGCATGATCCACGGGATCCTGTCCGTAGGATCCCCGCGACCGTGCGGGATCGAGGAGAGGGAGAAGGGCCGGGCGATGGCGAAGAACATCCAGTCGCTTGAACGGGCGGCGGCGATGCTGCGACTGCTCGCGGGCGGCGAGCGCCGACTCGGCCTCTCCGACATCGCCTCCTCGCTGGGACTGGCCAAGGGGACGGCGCACGGCATCCTGCGCACGCTCCAGGCCGAGGGCTTCGTGGAGCAGGACGCGGCCTCGGGCCGCTACCAGCTGGGCGCGGAGCTGCTGCGCCTCGGCAACAGCTATCTCGACGTGCACGAGCTGCGGGCCAGGGCGCTGGTGTGGACGGACGACCTGGCGCGCTCCAGCGGCGAGAGCGTGCACCTGGGCGTGCTGCACCAGCAGGGCGTGCTGATCGTGCACCACGTGTTCCGGCCGGACGACAGCCGCCAGGTCCTGGAGGTGGGGGCCATGCAGCCGCTGCACTCCACGGCGCTGGGCAAGGTCATCTCGGCGTACGACCCGGTGGCCCACAGCGAGGTCCTGGAGGTGCCGCGGGAGGCCTTCACCCCGCGCACGGTCACCGACCTGGAGGACTTCGAGACGCTGCTCGACACGACCCGGGCGCGGGGCTGGGCCGCGGACGTGGAGGAGACCTGGGAGGGCGTGGCCTCCGTGGCGGCGCCGATCCACGACCGGCGGCGGATGCCGGTGGGCGCGGTGGCCATCACGGGTGCGGTGGAGCGCGTCTGCGGCGACGGCGGGCTGCGCTCCGAGCTGGTCGCGGCGGTCCGGGACTGCGCCCGCGCGGTCTCGCGCGACCTGGGGGCCGGCCGCTTCTGAGAGGTTCGTACGACATCGGGGAACCCGTCGGTAACGATCGCGTTATCGGCGGGTTTTTCGTTTCCCGGACCCTTGACGCGCTGTTAACCGGAGGGCAAAACTTCCGTTCATCGGTCGGCATTGTCGAACACCTACCGGCAATACGCGTTAGAGTGTGGCAGTGCCAAGGGCCGGCAACCGCCCTCACGTGAGGGCACGGACCACCGGTGGGACCCGGGGTTCGCCTTCCCCTGGACGAAGGACAAAGGAGTCGCGGGTGTCCAGCTCCGACATCTTCATCGGCGAGACCATCGGAACCGCCGTTCTCATTCTGCTCGGCGGCGGCGTCTGCGCCGCCGTCACACTCAAGAGCTCCAAGGCCCGCAACGCGGGCTGGCTCGCGATCACCTTCGGGTGGGGCTTCGCGGTCATGACCGCCGTGTACATGACCGCTTCCCTCTCCGGTGCCCATCTGAACCCCGCCGTCACGGTCGGTATAGCGGTCAAGGACGGGGACTGGGGCAACGTACCGGTCTACATCGCGGGCCAGATGCTCGGCGCCATGATCGGCGCGGCGCTGGTCTGGGTGGCCTACTACGGCCAGTTCCGGGCGCACCTCACGGACCCGGAGACGCTGGGCGAGAAGCCGATCGAGGGCCCCGGCCCCGTGCTCGGCGTCTTCTCCACCGGGCCGGAGATCCGGAACGTGTGGCAGAACCTGGCCACCGAGATCATCGGCACGGTCGTCCTGGTCCTCGCGGTGCTGACACAGGGCCTCAACGACAGCGGCAAGGGCCTCGGCGTCCTCGGCGCGCTGATCACGGCCTTCGTCGTCGTCTCCATCGGCCTCTCGCTCGGCGGCCCGACCGGCTACGCCATCAACCCGGCCCGCGACCTCGGTCCGCGCATCGTGCACGCCCTGCTGCCGCTGCCGAACAAGGGCGGCTCCGACTGGAGCTACGCCTGGATCCCGGTCGCCGGTCCGCTGATCGGTGGCGCCCTCGCAGCGGGTATCTACAACATCGCGTTCGCCTGAGCCGTCCTTCTTCCAGACCTCCCTTGGAGTAACCGTGACCGACGCACACACCGCCGGGTCTTCCTCCCACGGCAGCGGCCCGTTCATCGCCGCCATCGACCAGGGCACCACCTCGTCCCGCTGCATCGTCTTCGACAAGGACGGCCGGATCGTCTCGGTCGACCAGAAGGAGCACGAGCAGATCTTCCCCAAGCCCGGCTGGGTCGAGCACGACGCCGCCGAGATCTGGACCAACGTCCAGGAAGTGGTCGCCGGAGCCATCCACAAGGCGGGCATCACCGCCGCCGACGTGAAGGCCATCGGCATCACCAACCAGCGTGAGACCACGCTGCTGTGGGACAGGAACACCGGCGAGCCGGTCCACAACGCCCTCGTCTGGCAGGACACCCGCACCGACGCCCTGTGCAAGGAGCTCGGGCGCAACGTCGGCCAGGACCGCTTCCGCCGCGAGACCGGCCTGCCGCTGGCCTCCTACTTCTCCGGCCCCAAGGTCCGCTGGCTGCTCGACAACGTCGAGGGCCTGCGCGAGCGCGCCGAGCGCGGCGACATCCTCTTCGGCACCATGGACTCCTGGGTCATCTGGAACCTCACCGGTGGAGTCGACGGCGGCCACCACGTCACCGACGTCACCAACGCCTCGCGCACCATGCTGATGAACCTGCACACCATGGCCTGGGACGACAAGATCCTCCAGTCCATGCAGATCCCGGCCGCCGTGCTGCCGGAGATCCGGTCATCCGCCGAGGTGTACGGCACCGTCAAGGGCGGCGTCCTGGACGGCATCCCGGTCGCCTCCGCGCTCGGCGACCAGCAGGCGGCCCTGTTCGGCCAGACGTGTTTCGCCGAGGGCGAGGCGAAGAGCACGTACGGCACCGGCACCTTCATGCTGATGAACACCAGCGACAAGATCATCAACTCCTACAGCGGCCTGCTGACCACGGTCGGCTACCAGATCGGCGACCAGAAGCCGGTCTACGCCCTGGAGGGCTCGATCGCCGTCACGGGCTCGCTGGTGCAGTGGATGCGCGACCAGATGGGCCTGATCAACTCCGCCGCCGAGATCGAGACGCTCGCCTCCTCGGTCGAGGACAACGGCGGCGCCTACTTCGTGCCGGCCTTCTCCGGCCTGTTCGCCCCGTACTGGCGCTCCGACGCCCGCGGCGTGATCGCCGGCCTCACCCGGTACGTCACCAAGGCGCACATCGCCCGTGCCGTCCTGGAGGCCACCGCCTGGCAGACCCGCGAGATCACCGACGCCATGACCAAGGACTCCGGCGTCGAACTGACCGCGCTCAAGGTCGACGGCGGCATGACCTCCAACAACCTGCTGATGCAGACCCTCTCCGACTTCCTGGACGCGCCGGTCGTGCGCCCCATGGTCGCCGAGACCACCTGCCTCGGTGCCGCCTACGCCGCCGGCCTGGCCGTCGGCTTCTGGCCGGACACCGACGCCCTGCGCGCCAACTGGCGCCGGGCGGCGGAATGGACCCCCCGCATGGACGCCGACAAGCGCGACAGCGAGTACAAGAGCTGGCTGAAGGCCGTCGAGCGCTCCATGGGCTGGCTCGAAGAAGAGAACTGACGAGGAGTAGATCGATGACCACCCTGCAGAGCGTCCCCGCCCTGGGGACGCACCCGGCTGCCGGTTCCCTCCCGAGCCGCGCCGAGACCCGGGAACAGCTCTCCAAGGCGACGTACGACCTCCTGGTGATCGGCGGCGGCATCCTGGGCATCTCCACCGCCTGGCACGCCGCGCAGTCGGGCCTGCGGGTGGCCCTGGTGGACGCCGGCGACTTCGCCGGCGCCACCTCCTCCGCCTCCTCCAAGCTGCTCCACGGCGGTCTGCGCTACCTGCAGACCGGCGCGGTGAAGCTGGTGGCGGAGAACCACTTCGAACGGCGCGCGGTCTCCCGCCAGGTGGCACCGCACCTCGCCAACCCTCTCACCTTCTACCTGCCCGTCTACAAGGGCGGGCCGCACGGCGCGGCCAAGCTCGGCGCGGGCGTGTTCGCGTACAGCGCGCTGTCGGCCTTCGGCGACGGCGTCGGGCACCTGCTGAGCCCGTCGAAGGCGGCGCAGGACGTTCCCGAGCTGCGCACGGACAACCTGAAGGCCGTCGCCGTCTACGGCGACGACCAGATGAACGACGCCCGTATGGCGCTGATGACGGTCCGTGCCGCGGTGGCCGCCGGTGCCACCGTCCTCAACCACGCCGAGGTCACCGGCCTGCGCTTCACGCGGGGCCGGGTCACGGGCGCGGAGCTGAAGGACCGCACCAGCGGGGACGAGTTCGGCGTCAGCGCCCGGCTCGTGCTCAACGCGACCGGCCCATGGGTGGACCACCTGCGGAAGATGGAGGACCCCGCCGCCGCCCCGTCGATCCGGCTGTCCAAGGGCGCGCACCTCGTGCTCAAGCGCACCTCCCCCTGGAAGGCCGCGCTCGCGACGCCGATCGACAAGTACCGCATCACCTTCGCCCTGCCGTGGGAGGACATGCTGCTGCTCGGCACCACCGACGAGGAGTACGAGGGCGACCCCGGCCAGGTCGAGGTCACCGAGAAGGACACCGCGCAGATCCTCGACGAGGCGGCCTTCTCCATCCGCGACCAGCAGCTGTCGCGCGATCTCATCACCTACGCCTTCGCCGGGCTGCGGGTGCTGCCCGGCGGCCCGGGCGACACGTCCAAGGCCAAGCGGGAGACGGTGGTCACCGAGGGCCGGGGCGGCATGCTCTCGGTGGCGGGCGGCAAGTGGACGACCTTCCGCCACATCGGCCGTACGGTGATGAGGAAGCTGGAGTCCCTGCCGGGCGGCCCGCTCGGCGAGGACTACGAGCCGGTCTCCGCCCTGCCGAAGCGGCTGCCGCTGCCCGGCATAGCCAACCCGGCCGCGGTGGCGCACCGGTTGCTCGTCGACGGTCCGGCACCCGGTCCACGGATGTCGGCGGACACCGCCAAGCACCTGGCGACGCACTACGGTTCGCTCTCCTTCGACATCGCCCGGATGGCGAACGAGAACCCGGAGCTCGGGCAGCGCATTCACCCGGACGCGCCGGAGATCTGGGCGCAGGTCGCCTACGCGCGTGACCACGAGTGGGCCGAGACCGCGGACGACGTGCTGCGCCGGCGTACGACGCTGACGATCCGGGGTCTGGCGACGGACGAGATCCGCGGCAAGGTCGAGGACATGCTCGGCAAGTGACGGTGTGTGAGGCGAGGGGCGGACTCCCGGACGGGAGGCCGCCCCTCACTCGTGCGCGGCGGAGTCGCGCGTCCCGTGTGCCGACCGGTTTTCCTGGGTAGTCGATCATGGCGGCGAGGTCGCCGAGTCGTGTACGAGGGCTGCGGGCGGGTCGCCGGGAAGCCTTAAGGTTGGTCCGTACGACAGGAACTTCGTAAAGGAGGCGCTGGGTGATCGAGCTCGAGGGGGTTCCCGAGCTGATCGACCCGGTCATGGTGGCCGCGTTCGAGGGCTGGAACGACGCCGGCGACGCCGCCTCCACCGCGGTCGCCCATCTCGACCGGGAATGGAAGGGCGAGGTGTTCGCGGCGCTGGACGCCGAGGACTACTACGACTTCCAGGTCAACAGGCCCACGGTATGGCTGGACAACGGCGTCCGGAAGATCACCTGGCCGACGACCCGGCTCTCCGTGGTCCGGATCGGCGGTGACAAGCCGCGCGACCTGGTCCTGGTGCGCGGGATCGAGCCGTCCATGCGCTGGCGTTCGTTCTGCAACGAGATCCTGGGCTTCGCCCACGAGTTGGGCGTGGAGATGGTGGTGATCCTGGGCGCGCTGCTCGGTGACACCCCGCACACGCGGCCGGTCCCGGTCAGCGGGGTCACCTCCGACCCGGACCTGGCGCGGACGATGGACCTGGAGGAGACGCGCTACGAAGGCCCCACGGGCATCGTCGGCATCCTCCAGGAGGCGTGCACGCACGCCGGTGTGCCGGCGGTCAGCCTGTGGGCGGCCGTCCCGCACTACGTCTCGCAGCCGCCCAACCCCAAGGCGACGCTGGCGCTCCTGAACCGCCTGGAGGACCTGATCGGTCTGCGCATCCCGCTGGGCGAGCTGCCCGAGGACGCGCGGGCCTGGCAGCTGGGCGTGGACCAGCTGGCCGCCGAGGACAGCGAGGTGGCGGAGTACGTCCAGACGCTGGAGGAGGCGCGGGACACGGCCGAACTGCCGGAGGCCTCGGGCGAGGCGATCGCCCGGGAGTTCGAGCGGTATCTGCGGCGGCGTGAGCCCGGGCAGGGGCCCGGCCTGGCGACGGAGGGCGGGGACGCCTCCTATCTGCGGGATCCGCCCCCGGGCGGCCGGGCACGGCCGCCGAAGCCGGACCAGCCGGGGCCGGAGTCGGCGCCGGAGCTTCCCGGGGCACCCGAGGCGTCCCCGGGCGACGGTCCCGGAGACGGCACCACGGACGGGCCCGCGGAAGGCCCGGCGGACGGTCCCGCGGACGGGGACGGCGCCGGAGGCGACGCGGAGAAGTGAGACGTACGGCAGGGGGCCGCACCGAGGTCGGTGCGGCCCCCTGGTCTGCGGGGACGCGGCGCCGGTGGGCCGGGAGCAGCCGAAGCGGGCCGCGGTCCAGGCGCCGCGGTCCCCGCTCTTCGCACCGTTGCCGGTGATCCGCAGCCGGATGGGCCGGGCGCCGCCGAGGTCGACGTCCACCGGGACGGTCGCCGAGACGCCGCTCAGCGGGACGTGAAGGAACCGCCCTCGGACTTCGTCCGGAAGTCCGAGGGCGGTTGCCCGAAGGCGGTGGCGCGAGGTGCTCTCAGAGCGCGACGCCGAGGAGGGCGTCGACCGCGCGGGAGACGAGGCCGGGCGCGGACTCGTCCGTGCCGCCGTCCTCGTTCTGCCGGGCGGCCCAGCGGTCGACCGCGGCGAGAGCGGCGGGGGCGTCGAGGTCGTCGGCGAGCGCCTCGCGCATCTCCTCGACGAGCGCGTCGGCGGAGAGACCGTCCGGGCGCGAGACGGCGGCGCGCCAGCGTTCGAGGCGCTCCACCGCGTCCTGGAGGACCTGGTCGGTCCACTCCCAGTCCGCCCGGTAGTGGTGCGAGAGCAGGGCGAGACGGATGGCCGCCGGGTCGACGCCCGCGCGGCGGAGCGCGGAGACGAACACGAGATTGCCCTTGGACTTGGACATCTTCTCGCCGTCCAGGGCGACCATGCCGGCGTGGACGTACGCCTTGGCCATGGGGAACTCGCCGGTCAGCGCCTGGGCGTGGGAGGCGCCCATCTCGTGGTGCGGGAAGATCAGGTCGGAGCCGCCGCCCTGCACGTCGAAGCCCATGCCGAGGTGGTCCAGGGCGATGGCGACGCACTCGATGTGCCAGCCGGGCCGGCCGGGACCGAGGCTGCCGCCGTCCCAGCTGGGCTCGCCCTCGCGGGCCGCCATCCACAGCATGGGGTCGAGGGGGTTCTTCTTGCCGGCGCGGTCCGGGTCGCCGCCGCGCTCGGCGGAGAGGTGCCGCATCAGCTCGGTGTCGTAGTGCGACACCTGGCCGAAGTGCGGGTCCGCCTCGACGGAGAAGTAGATGTCGCCGTCCAGCTCGTAGGCGGCGCCGGTGTCCCGCAGCCGCTCGACGAGCGGCACGATGCCCGGTATGGCCTCGACGGCTCCGATGTACTGCTGCGGCGGGAGCATCCGCAGGGCGGTCATGTCCTCGCGGAACAGGGCGGTCTCGCGCTCGGCGAGGCCCACCCAGTCGATGCCGTCGCGGATCGCCCGCTCCAGGAGCGGATCGTCCACGTCGGTCACGTTCTGGACGTAGTGAACCTGCCGCTTGGTGTCGAGCCACACGCGCTGAACGAGGTCGAACGCGTTGTAGGTCGCCGCGTGACCCAGGTGGGTCGCGTCGTACGGCGTGATGCCGCAGACGTAGATACGGGCGACGGGACCGGGGGCGAGGGTCACTCGCCCGCCGGTCGCGGTGTCGTGGATCCGGAGGTCGCGGCCCTTGCCGGGAAGGGCGGGGACCTCAGAAGCGGGCCAGGCATGCATGACCTGAGCGTAACCGGACAGCTGTTCCGGATACGAACCGGATGCGGGATCTTGACCGAATAGGCGGTCTTGCGGGTCAGAGGCGTCCGTGCATACCCCAGGGGGGTCCGGAGGGCTCTCCAGGGGTGGCCGGATCCGACCGGTCAGACCGGTGGCCAGGGGATGGCGGGCCACCGTCCCGACGGCTCGGGATGCCGGCCGCTCGCCCGCAGGGCAGTGACACGCATGCGCAGGGCGCGCACCTCGGTCTCGGTGAGCAGCTGGGCCAGGCGGGTGGCGAGGGGGGAGCCCGGGGCGAGGGAGCGGTCGAGCCGGTCCAGCATCTCGGTGGCCTCGGCGGGCAGCTCCTCCCCCGCCCAGCCCCACAGCAGGGTGCGGAGCTTGTCCTCCGCGTTGAAGGTGACGCCGTGGTCGATGGCGTACAGACGCCCGTCCGGGGCGGGCAGCAGATGGCCGCCCTTGCGGTCGCCGTTGTTGATGACGGCGTCCAGGACAGCGAGGCGGCGCAGGTCGGGGCTGTCGGCGTGCACGAGGAGCGCGGTGCGGTCCTCCCCGACCTGGGCGGGGCCGACGGCCTTCCAGCCCTCGCCGGCCTCCTCGTCCTCGGTGAGCGCGAGAAGGGTCGCCGAGGGGTCCGCCTCGATCCAGAGCTGGACCATGCCCTGGCCGTACGGTCCGTCGCGCAGCACGGTGGGCGGTACGAGCCCCCAGCCGGTGGCCTCGGAGAGCTCGTAGGCGGCCACCTCCCGCTGGGCGAGGGTGCCGTCGGGGAAGTCCCACAGCGGGCGCTCGCCGGCGACCGGCTTGTAGACGCAGGCGGCCTCCTCGCCGTCGTGCGTGACGGAGCAGAGGAGCACGGCGTTGGACGCCTCGCGGACCTGGCCGCGGACGGTGAGTTCCCCCCGGGTGAGCAGCTCGATGACCGGCAGGGTCGGCGCGGTCGGCAGGCTCGGCACGTCCGTCATGCTCCGCGCCGGTAACCGTTCTGGCGAGGGCACACGTGCCCTTCGGGGTCGAGCGGAAGGCTGCACAGGGGGCAGGGCGGACGGCCGGCGTTGACCACGTCGAGGGCGCGCTTGGCGAAGGCTCTGGCCTGGGCTCCGGTGAGTCTGACCCGCAGCATCGGCGGGCCGTTCTCCTCGTCCTGGAGCAGGCGTTCCTCGGCCTCGGCGAGGTCCTCGTCGGTCTCGGCCTCGAGTTCGACGAGCGCCTGGGCCTCGACGATCATGCGCTGTTCCTCGCCGTCCCAGGCCAGCGCCATGGTGCCGACGCGGAACTCCTCCTCGACGGGGGCGTCCAGAGGAGCGGTGTCGGCGATGTCGGCGGGGGCGACGGCCGGGACCGGGGCGTTGCCCCCGGTGCGGCGCACCACCTCGTCGAGCAGTTCGTCGATGCGTTCGGCGAGAGCCGCCACCTGGGTCTTCTCCAGGGCCACGCTGGTGACCCGGCCGGCCCCGGACGCCTGCAGGAAGAACGTACGGCGGCCAGGCAGCCCGACCGTGCCGGCCACGAAACGCTCCGGTGGGTCGTAGAGGAACACCTGACGGGACACGTCCCTGTCTCCCTTGCGTCTCGACGGTTGGAGGCCCGCCGTTCGGAGGCCTACAGCGGCCTGTCCACCCTACTGCGCGGATGGATCACGGTGCGCCCGCACCGCCACCGACCTCAGCGGTCCCGCCGGAGTCCCGGCCGTCGCCGCTGTCGCGGGGGGTGAGCGCGGCGAAGTCGCCGGTGTCGCCGAGGCGTACGACGAAGGGGCGGAGCCGCGTGTAGCGGATCACGGTGAGGGAACACGGGTCGACATGGATCCGCTGGAAGAGGTCGAGGTGCATGCCGAGCGCGTCGGCGACGACCGACTTGATGATGTCGCCGTGCGAGCACATGGCGTAGACCGCGTCCTCCCCGTGCTCGGCCTCGACGCGCGCGTTCCAGTCGCGTACGGCTTCCACGGCCCGCGTCTGCATGGCCCGCATCGACTCTCCGCCCGGGAAGGCCGCCGCGGAGGCGTGTGCCTGGACGACCTCCATCAGGGGGTCGTCGGTGAGTTCGGCGAGCTTGCGGCCGGACCAGTCGCCGTAGTCGCACTCGTTGATCCGCTCCTCGGTGTGCAGCGGAAGGCCGGGCCGGGCGTCGAGGAGCGGCCGTACGGTCTCGCGGCAGCGCTGCAACGGGCTGCTGACGACGGCCGCGAGCGGCACTCCGGCCAGCCGGCCGGGCAGCGCGGCGGCCTGGGCGGCTCCCCGCTCGTCGAGCGCTACCCCGGGCGTCCGCCCGGCGAGGACTCCGGAGGTGTTGGCGGTGGAGCGTCCGTGGCGGACGAGGATCAGCGTGGCCATGGCGGCAAGCGTAGGCGGTGTGGCGCACGTGGGTGAGCGCCGGGACGAAGGAGCGGGGCACGCGCGCGTGGAGGAGCGGCGGGTGCCGAAGGCGTCGCACGCGTGCGGGCGGGCCGTCGAGGGGGGAGAATACTCCGCGTGATCGTCGACTCTGCCCTCTACAAGTGCGGTGCTCGTGCCGACGGGCCGGCCGATCTGTCGGACGCCCTCGAGGAGGCCCGCGCGTCCGGTGACGCCTTCCTGTGGGTGGGCCTCCACGAGCCGACCGCCCATGAGTTCGATCACGTCACGGCCGAGTTCACGCTGCACCCGCTCGCGGTCGAGGACGCCCTGAAGGCCCATCAGCGGCCCAAGCTGGAGGTGTACGACGACTCGCTGTTCGTCGTCCTCAAGCCCGTGCTGTACGAGCCCGAGAGCGACCGGGTCAGCACGGGGGAGCTGATGGTCTTCATCGGCGACTCGTTCGTGGTGACCGTCCGGCACGGCGAGGGGGCGCCGCTCGCTGCCGTACGACGCCGTCTGGAGGCCGAGCCGGACGTGCTCCGGCAGGGTCCGACGGCCGTGCTGTACGCGATCAGCGACGCGGTCGTGGACCACTACATCGAGGTGGCGGGCGAGCTCCAGGTCGACCTGGAGGAGCTGGAGGCGGACGTGTTCGCGCCGACCGGCGGCACCGGGGCGAACACCGCGGAGCGGATCTACACCGCCAAGCGCCAGGTGCTGGAGTTCCGCCGGGCGGGCGGTCCCCTGGCGGGGCCGATGGAGCGGCTGGCGGCGGGGACCGTGCCGTTCGTGAGCGAGGACGCGAAGCCGTTCTTCCGGGACGTGAGCGACCACCTCATCCGGGCCAACGACCAGGTGGAGGCGCTCGACCGGCTGCTCTCGGACGTGCTGTCGGCGCATCTGGCGCAGATGGGCGTGCGCCAGAACGACGACATGCGGAAGATCTCGGCCTGGGCGGCCATGGCCGCGGTCCCCACCATGGTGGCGGGGATCTACGGCATGAACTTCGACCACATGCCCGAGCTGCGCTGGGCGGGGTCGTATCCGCTGGTGATCCTGCTGATGGCGGGCGCCGTGTTCGGCCTGCACCGGCAGTTCAAGCGCCGGGGCTGGCTGTAGAACCGGCCCCGGCGCACGACCGCCCGGGGCACGGGCGGCCGGAAGACCGGGGGGTCAGAAGGCCGGGGCGGGTACCGGCGGACCGCCCAGCGCGTCGCGCCGTTCGGGCATCGCGAGGTTCACCATCTTGTGCCAGCCGCCGACGCGCTCGTACGCGTACATGCCGTGGATGCCGGCGACGAGGGCCGCGGACTTGACCGCGGGCCACTTCAGGATGCGGCCCATGTGCCCCATCACGGCGAGGCTGACGTCCCGGTAGATCTTGATCTCGGACAGGGCGGACTCGCGCAGGGTCCGGTGGATGAGGCGGCCGTGCCCCGCGTACGCGAGGCGGAGCAGCTCCTCGTGGCAGTACGCGAGGTGGTTCTCCTCGTCGTCGCAGATCATGTGGATGGCCTTGCCCAGTTCGGGGTGGTTCCCGAAGTAGGTGACCAGCATGTCCATCTGGTCGGCGGCCCGCTGTTCGGTGACCCGGCTGTGGGAGAGGTAGACGATGATGTCCCGCTCGCTCAGGGGCTCCTCGCGACGCAGCTTGTCGTGGGGGAGGCCGATGCCGTTCCGTTCGAGCAGCATCGTGTAGTCGGTCTCCGGCGGCACCGGCACGGGGTCCAGACCGCGTTTGCGCAGCAGGGCGTGGAAGATCCGGCCGTGCTTGTCCTCGTCGGCACCGTGCCGGGTGATCTTGGGGGCCAGCTCGCGCATGCCCGGGGGGACGAGCGCCGCGATCCGGCCGTTCTCCCAGCCTCCCTGCGCCTCGCCGCTGGCGGCGATGGAGCAGAAGAGCCGGAAGGCCTCGTCGTTGTCGATGATCTCCTGGAACAGGCCCTTGGCCGTGAGCATTGCTGCCACCTCCATGCGGGCGGCCGCACGCCGCACGTCCGCAGACCACGAGTCAAGTGCGCCGGGGCGGGTCGGGCAACACGAGGGCCCGCGGGACTCGGCCGAAAGACGGAGTCCCGCGTCCGTAACCCGCCGCTCGGTGGAGCGTTGTGCTCCGTGACGGCCGTGGCGGGGAAGACCCCCCGAGCCCCCACCACGGCCGCAGACTTCCGGGACCGGCCGGCGCGAGACGCGCCGCTCCGGGGACTACGCCAGGCCCGCCAGTTCCAGGGCCTCGGTTCCCGCCCGCAGGGCCGCCACCCGCTCGTCCAGGGTGAAGCCGGCCGGGGCGAGGGTCAGGGTGGTGACTCCGGCGGCGGCGTAGGCCTTCATCCGGTCCGCGATGCGCTCGACCGAGCCGAGGAGGGTGGTCTGGTCGATCAGCTGCCGCGGCACGGCGGCCGCGGCGCCCGTCTTGTCGCCGGCCAGGTACTTGTCCTGGATCTCGGCGGCCTGCTTCTCGTAGCCCATGCGCTGGGCAAGCTGGTTGTAGAAGTTCTGCTTGCGGCTGCCCATGCCTCCGACGTACAGCGCGGTGTACGGGCGGAAGAGGTCGGCCAGGGCGTCGATGTCGTCCCCGAGGGCCAGCGGCAGGGTGGGATGGACGTCGAAGCCCTCCATCGTCAGCCCCGCCTTCTCACGGCCCGCGCGCAGATGGCGCAGCGCGGTGTCCTCCAGGTGCTCGGCGGAGGGGAAGATCAGCAGCGCGCCGTCGGCGATCTCGCCCGTCTGCTCCAGGTTCTTGGGGCCGATCGCGGCGATGTAGAGCGGGATGTGCTCCCGCTGCGGGTGGACGGTGAGCTTGATGGGCTTGCCCGGGCCGTCCGGGAGCGGCAGCGTCCAGTGCTCGCCCTCGTAGCTGAGCCGCTCGCGGGTCATCGCCTTGCGGACGATCTCGACGTACTCGCGGGTGCGGGCCAGCGGCTTGTCGAACTTGACGCCGTACCAGCCCTCCGAGACCTGGGGGCCCGACACGCCGAGGCCGAGCCGGAAACGGCCGCCGGAGAGCGAGTCGAGGGTGGCGGCGGTCATCGCCGTCATGGCCGGCTGCCGCGCCGGGATCTGCATGATGGCGGAGCCGACGTCGATCCGTTCGGTCTTGGCCGCCACCCAGGAGAGCACGGTGGGGGCGTCGGAGCCGTACGCCTCGGCGGCCCAGCAGACGTCGTAGCCGAGGCGGTCCGCCTCCTGGGCCACGGCGAGATTGTCGCCGTCCATACCGGCGCCCCAGTAGCCGAGGTTGATGCCGAGCCTCATGACCGCTCCCTCTTTACTGATCAGTAACGTCCCTTGTGGCGGACTCTAGCGCGCGGGCGCGGGATCCGTCAGGAGGAGGTTGTCCACAGGCTCTCTCCGCGTGGGGCCATGGCCAGTAATCTCGCGCCCATGGAGCAGAGGCATCTCGGACGTACCGGCCTGCGCGTGTCCCGGATCGGGCTCGGCACCCTCACGTGGGGCCGGGACACCGACGAGCACGACGCCGCCGACCAGTTGAAGGCGTTCTGGGACGCGGGCGGCACGCTGGTCGACACCGCGGACGTGTACGGCGGCGGCGAGGCGGAGTACCTGCTCGGGCAGCTCATAGAGCGGCTGGTCCCGCGCCGGGATCTGGTCATCTCCACGAAGGCCGGCAGCGTCCCCGACCCGGACCGGCGGATGGACGGCTCGCGCGGTCATCTCCTGGCGGCGCTCGACGCCTCACTGGAGCGGCTGGGCACCGACCACGTCGATCTGTGGCAGCTCCACGCCTTCGACCCCCACACCCCTCTGGAGGAGTCCCTCCAGGCCCTCGACATCGCGGTGAGCAGCGGCCGGGCCCGCTACGTCGGGGTGTCGAACTTCTGCGGCTGGCAGCTGGCGAAGGCGGGCACCTGGCAGCTCGGCGCCTCGGGCGCGGCCAGGACCCGTCTCGCGGCGACCCAGATGGAGTACTCGCTGCTGCAGCGGGGCGTCGAGCGGGAGGTGCTGCCGGCGGCCCTCGATCTGGGGATAGGCCTGCTGCCGTCCTCGCCTCTGGGGCGCGGGGTCCTGACGGGGAAGTACCGCCACGGCACGCCCACGGACTCCCGGGGCGGCTCGGAGACGATGGCCCCGTTCGTGGAGCCGTATCTGGACGATCCGGCGCGCAGGATCGTGGACGCGGTCGCGACGGCCGCGGACGGGCTCGCGGCGACGCCGTTGCAGGTGGCCCTCGCGTGGGTGCGGGACCGCCCGGGGGTGACCGCCCCGATCGTCGGCGCGCGCAACGCGCACCAGCTCGCGGCGGCGTTGTCGGTGGAGACCCTTAGTCTTCCTGACGAGATCTGCCGGGCTCTCGACGACGTGTCGGCGCCCGTGCACCGCTATCCGGACCAGGACTGGAGCACCCTGTGACCGAGCCTTCCCGGGAGACCCCTCCCGAGGCCGCCGAGCCCGTGCCGGGCGAGAACGACGACGCCCTCGCGGGGACGTCCGCCGCGGATGTCGTGGCGGACGGGGCGGCGGACGGCACGACGGACGGTGCGACGGACATGCCGGCGACGGCGGACCGGGACACGGACCCCGCCGACGAGGCCGACGGGACCGAACCGGGCACCGAGTCCGGCGATGGGGCCGACGCGGTCCAGCCCGCTCACGAGGCCGAGCCAGCCGGCGGGGCCGATGCCGTCGGGGCCGGGGCCGTCGGGGATTCCGCCGAGGCGGAGGCGGAGGCCGCGGCGAAGGCGGCCGAGGTCTCCGAGGCGCAGGCCGAACTGGCCGCGCAGCGGGAGCTGCGGGCCCGGATCGAGCAGCGCAAGGCGGAGAAGGACGCGCCGATCGCCGCGGGCACGAAGCTCAGCGGCAAGGCAGCCGACCTGCTCGCCGCCGTGCGCGCCGTGGAGAGCGGGACGACCTCGGGCCCCGCCTTCTTCGAGGAATCGGAGCCCGCTCCCCGGCGCCCCTCCCCCGTCGCCCCGTCCACGCCGGCCCCGGCGGCCGCACCCGCGCGCCCGGCGCCCGGGGAGTCGGCGGCCGCCCCCGAGACCGTCGCGGCCGTGCGGGAGGTCCTGACCCGGGGCGGGGCCCCCGAGACTCTCGCCGGACAGGTCGCCGCCGTGCTCGGCGAGAGCGCCCCGCAGGCGTTGCTCGACGACCCCTGGCGGCTGCTCTCGGTGCCCGGCGTGCGCCCCGAGCACGCCGACGGCTTCGCACGCGCCCTGCTCGGCGCGGAGTGCGGTCCCGGCGACTCCCGGCGGGCCGTCGCCCTCGTCGTCTGGCTGCTCGAACGCGCCGCGACCCAGGGCCACACGGCCCTGGAGGCCGGTCACGTCAAGGCCGAGCTGGCGAAGCTGTCCCTGCCCGACCCGGACGGAGCGGTCCAGGAGGCGATCTTCGAGGGCGCGGTCCTCGTCTTCCAGGAGGAGGAGCCGGAGTCGGCGCACGCCGACGAGGAGGTGCAGGACGAGGGGGAGCCGGGGGCGCCCGAGGAGACGCCGGGCGCCCCCGTGCCCGTAATGCTGGGACTCGACCGGTACGCCCTCGCCGAGGAAAGCCTCGCCGACGGTCTGGCCCGGCTGGTCCGGACCGTCTCCGGAGAGGTCTGGGAGGGACCGGACCTGGTCCGCGCCGCCGGGGCGCACGGTCTGGTCCTGCACACCGGCGGCGAGGCGTCCCGCGCCGAGGCCGTCGCACTCGCCGGTGCGGCCCGCGAGCGGGGGCTGCGCGCCGCGGTGGCCACGCACAGCGAGAACGGCCGTCATCGCCTCGGCGGCGACGCGGTCACCGTCGCCGCCCTGCTGTCGGGGGAGGCGGGGCCCGGGCGCGACGAGGAGGGCGCGCTCGCCCTGGACCTGCTCGTCGTCCTGGACGCTCCGCAGCTGGACGTCGAGAGCGGCGCGATGCTGGTGGAGTCCCTCAGGGACGGCTGCCGGCTGATTCTCAGCGGCGACCCGGGCGTCCTCGGCGGTGCGGGCGCCGGCAGGGTGTTCCCCGATGTGCTGGCGTCCCGCGTATGCCCGCAGGTCGCCTCCCGGGTCCCCGATCCCGGCCCCCTCGGCGAGCTGGTCTCGGGCATCGGCATCGGCGAGCTCCTGCAGGTCGAGGCCCCGGGCAAGGAGGTCGTGATCGTCCCCGTCCGGGACGCGGGCGAGGCGGTGCACCGGACGGTGCAGCTGGTCGCCGACTCCGTTCCGCGGGCGATCGGGGTGCCGTCCGAGGAGACGCAGGTGATCACGGTGGGCCACGGCGGGTCGGCGGGGACCCGTGCGCTGAACGCGGCCCTGAAGCAGCGGCTCAACCCGGGCCCCGGGCGCTTCGGCGGATTCGACCCGGGTGACCGGGTGGCCTATGCGCCGGCTCCGGGCCGGACGGTCGCGGGCACGGTCGTCTCGGCTGACGCGGAGGGGCTGCGTATGAAGTCGGAGAGCGGCGAGAGCCTCGTCGTGCCGAAGGAGCGGGTGGAATCGGCGCTTCGGCACGGCTGGGCGCTCACCGCGCACCAGGCGGCCGGCTCGCGCTGGCCCGCCGCTGTCGTGGTCCTGCCGGGCGACGCGGCCCAGGGGCTGAGCCGGGCCTGGGTCTACACCGCCTTCGGTCGCGCCGAGCGGCATCTGTCGGTCGTCCACGGCGTGGACCAAGCCCTGCCGAGGGCGGTCGCCGAGGGCGTCCCGCCGGACCGGACGACCCGCCTCCGGCCGCTCCTCGAGGCCCTGCTGGCCGACGCCGGAGAGTAGGCGGCGCCCGCCGGTCCCCCGCCACCGGACGGCCTCCCAGGGGCACGCCCCCGGAACGGGCTCCGACGGTTCCGGCCCCCGCAACGGCGAAGGGCGGACCACCCGCGCCGGGTGGTCCGCCCTCTCGCGGGTGCCTCAGGCCTTCTGGTGCCTCAGGTCGTCGTCCGGTTCGTCGTCGAAGACCGCGCTGACGTCGAAGCGACAGACGATCCGCTCGGGATCGGCGTGCTCGAAGGGGGCGCTCAGCCAGTCCCCCGGTTCCGGCAGGTCCTCGGCGGCCGACACCCACAGGGTGGAGTCGCCCTCCTCCAGGCCGAACTCCTTGTGCCGTGAGGCGATTTCGTCCGGCTCGAACTCGCCGAAGAGCAGCCCCAGCGCCGCGTGGGTCCCCGCCGCGACCACGGAGGGCATCGCCGAGCCCTCCTCCTCGCTCTCCAGGTCGGCGATGCGCTGAGCCTGCGCGATCAGCCGCTGCGGCTCCACCACGGCGTAGTCGCGCCGGATCAGCACGCTCAAGGCGTGCGGCTCCTCGGGCCCGGCATACGGCGGCAGGGAGTCGTCGGCGCCTGGGATCTCGAAGGGGGTGACCTCGTCGTACCGGTCGTAGAGCCGCTCGTCATAGGCCTCGGCCGCCGCGGCGAGGGCGTTGAAGGCTTCGTAGACGGCCGGGTCGTCGTCCCCCGTGCGGCGTTCGACCGCCGCGAGGTGACGGTCCAGTGCGGCTTTGACCGCCTCGGCGGCGGCACGTACCTCGGCAGCGGTGGGCTGCGCAGCATCAGACATGACACGCACGCTATCCGTAGCGGGCCCGTGCCCGCACAATAGATGCGATGCCGGAATACGAATTTGTCGACGTGTACGTGCCGCGTGGCGTCTCCCGCAAGGAGGCGACGCGGCTGTTGACCGACCATGCCGAGTACGGACACTGGGAGTTGGACCGTCTGAGCCTGCACCGCGACGGCAGTCGCAGGGTACGGCTGCGGCGGCGCATCATCCGTCAGGTCCGCGCCACCTGGTGACATGACAAGGGGCCCCGCCGTGCGGGGCCCCCTCGTTCCCTACGGCCACCTCGGCCGTACGGAACATCTCGCCTGGGCTGCGACTGCCTGGGACGTGTCCGGAAAGTCTCGCCCTTCGGGCGGACGCCGCCCCTTCCCGGGCACTCGCTAGGCGGCCTGGCGGGCGCGGCGGTAGATCACGGAGCCGGCGAGGAGCAGGGCGGCGCCGGCCGGGACGATCAGCCCGAGCGGGCCGGACCCGGTCTCCGCGAGCTCCTCCGTGGCACCCGGCTGCGTGACGGTCTGCGTACCGGGCGTGTTCGGCCACTGTGGGGCGCCGGGACCGGCGGGCCCGCCGTCGTCACCCGGGTTCCCCGGCGTCCCGGGGTTGTCCGGGTTTCCGGGGTTTCCCGGGTTGTTCGGGTTTCCGGGGTTTCCCGGGTTGTTCGGGTTTCCGGGGTTCCCGGGGTTGCCCGGCTCCCCCGGGTTACCCGGCTCGCCGGGGTGACCCGGGTGCGTCGGCTCGATGCCGTTGCCGCACTCGTTGCCGAACGACGGGTTGATGGCGCCGATGCCCGTGATGCTGTTCCCGCAGACGTTCACGGGGACGTGGATCGGAGCCTGCACGACGTTGCCGGAGGCGATCCCGGGTGAGTTGGCGGCGCCGCCCTCGGCCGAGGCGCCGCGGTGGCGGCCCGTCGGGCCGGGCTTGGAGACGTTGGCGCACGAATTGCCGAACGTCGGATTGATCAGCCCGACGACGCTGACGGTGTTCCCGCAGATGTTCACCGGAGCGTGCACCGGCACCTGGACGGAATTGCCGGACGCGATGCCCGGGGAATTGGAGGCCGTACCGCTCGCACCGGAATCCGCGTGCGCGTAACCGCCGCCGAGGGCGATGACCCCGCCCGCGGCCGCAACGGTGATGAGGCCTTTGCGCGTGACCTGTCGCATAGGTTCTTCCCTGCCTTTTCGGCTTCTGCCTGCTCGACTGACAAGAGGCCCCCGGGCATCGCGCCCGGGGCCGGAAATGCCCACCGGCCCCGGAGTGCATGGCACGCACTCCGGGGCCGGCCTGGGGCTCAGACCCTCTGGGGGTCGAGGCTCAACGTCAGGCGTTGACGCAGGTGTTGCCGAAGGCGGGGTTCAGCAGCCCGATCACGGAGACCGTGTTGCCGCACACGTTCACCGGGACGTGAACCGGCACCTGGACGACGTTGCCCGAGAGCAGACCGGGGGAACCGATGGCGGCACCCTGGGCACCCGAGTCGGCAACGGCCATGCCCGCACCCGCGAGAACGAGACCGCCCGTGGCAGCCGCAGCAGCGACGACCTTCTTGATCATTATTCCTCCTTGTTGGCAATGCGATCCCAACCGCGGACCGCACCACCTGTAACGAGGAGGACCCATTGGGGCTACGAGCCTATGAGCGCATTCACCCTTTCCGGTCAGTTAGCACGAGCGGCCGAATGACGTTCGAGCCATGTCGATCCGGCCATCTCGGTCACGAGGCGTCGATGAACCGGTCGAGGACCCTGGCCCCGAAGGTGAGGCCGTCGACCGGGACGCGCTCGTCGACGCCGTGGAACATGCCGGCGAAGTCCAGCTCCGGCGGCAGCTTGAGCGGCGCGAAGCCGAAGCAGCGGATGCCGAGGTCGTCGAAGGACTTGGCGTCGGTGCCGCCGGAGAGCATGTACGGCACGGCCCGGGCGATCGGGTCCTCCGCCTTGAGGGCCAGCTGCATGGCGTCGACGAGGTCGCCGTCGAAGCTGGTCTCCAGGGCCTTGTCGCCGTGGACGTCCTCGCGCCGCACGCGGGGGCCGAGGATCCGGTCCAGGTCGGCCAGGAACTCCTCCTCGTAACCGGGCAGGAACCGCCCGTCGACGTGCGCGGTGGCCTGCCCCGGGATGACGTTGACCTTGTACCCGGCGCCGAGCATGGTCGGGGCGGCGGAGTTGCGCAGGGTGGCGCCGATCATCTTGGCGATGCCGCCCAGCTTCGCGAGCGTGGCCTCCATGTCCTCGGGGTCGAGCGGGGTGCCGAGCGCGTCCGACAGCTCGTCCAGGAAGGACCGTACGGTCTTCGTCATCCTCACCGGCCACCGGTGGCGGCCCAGGCGGCCGACGGCCTCGCACAGCTCGGTGATGGCGTTGTCGTTGTTGGTCATCGAGCCGTGCCCGGCCGTGCCCTCGACGGTCAGCCGCATCCAGTGCATGCCCTTCTGGGCCGTCTCGACGAGGTAGAGCCGCAGGTTCTCGTTGACGGTGAAGGAGAAGCCGCCGACCTCGCCGATGGCCTCGGTCACCCCGTCGAAGAGGTCCCGGTGGTGGTCGACCAGGTGGCGGGCGCCGTAGGTGCCGCCGGCCTCCTCGTCGGCCAGGAACGCGAGGACGATGTCGCGCGGCGGCTTGCGGCCGCTGCGCATCCGGTCCCGCACGACCGCGAGGGTCATCGCGTCCATGTCCTTCATGTCGACGGCGCCCCGGCCCCAGACACAGCCGTCGGCGATCTCGCCGGAGAAGGGGTGGTGCGTCCAGTCGTCCGCGTTGGCCGGCACCACGTCGGTGTGGCCGTGGATGAGGAGGGCCGGCCGGGACGGGTCCTCACCCTCGATCCGGGCGACGGTGGAGGCCCGCCCCTTGTGCGACTCGATGATCTTCGGCTCGAGACCGACCTCCGCGAGCTTCTCGGCGATGTACTCCGCCGCGGCCCGTTCGCCCGGGCCGGAGTGGTCGCCGTAGTTGCTGGTGTCGATGCGGATGAGGTCGCGACAGAGGTCGACGACCTCGTTCTCGGCGGTCACGCCGTTCCCACTCCGGGCCGTGTTCGACTCGCTCACGCTGCTTCCTCCCACTACGTGCCCCACATGGTTGCTGGTGGTCCCCCTCATCCTCCCGCGCCCGGCCCCGGGCACCCAAGGGCGGCCCCCGACGGACACGCGCCCGTCACACGCTCCGTACGCGCTCCGCGCCCGGAAGGGGTGGTGATCGGCCACTCCGAATGTTTGCTATGGTTTTCCACGTCGGAACGGCCCAGCGGCCGGAAAGACAGACACCTTGTCCGGGTGGCGGAATGGCAGACGCGCTAGCTTGAGGTGCTAGTGCCCTTTATCGGGCGTGGGGGTTCAAGTCCCCCCTCGGACACCAGCGAAAGACCCCACATCATGTGGGGTCTTTCTCGTTACGGCGGTGGGACCGGTGAGACGCAGAACGAGGATTCCCGCGGCGCCGTTGCCGCAGCGGGAGGGCATCGATCCGGCGCGGGTGCGGCTGCCGGTGGATCCTGACGGCCGCTGGGCCACCGTCGGCGATCATCTGCGGGACCGCTTCGGGGGCGCGATCGGCCCCGGCCGCGTCGAGAGGATGCTCCGGGACGGCCGTTTCGTGGCGTCGGACGGCCCGGTGACCGGGCGGGAGCCGTACGCCGCGGGCCTGTGCGTCTGGTTCCACCGGGACTTCCCGGCGGAGGAGCCGGTGCCGTCCGAGGTCGGGGTGGGGTACCGGGACGAGCGGATCGTGGTGGCCGACAAGCCGCACTTCCTGGCGACGATGCCCCGCGGCCGGCATGTGACCGAGACGGCGCTGGCGCGGCTGCGCCGTGACCTGGGACTCCCGGAGCTCCAGCCCGCTCACCGGCTCGACCGGCTCACGGCCGGCCTGGTCCTCTTCGTCGTGCGACCCGGGGACCGGGGCGCGTACCAGACGCTGTTCCGGGACCGGTGCGTGCGCAAGGAGTACGAGGCGGTGGCGCCGTACGATCCGGCGGTCGCCCTGCCGGTGACGGTGCGGAGCCGGATCGTGAAGGAGCGCGGGGTGATGGCCGCCCGGGAGGAGCCGGGCGAGCCGAACAGCGAGAGCCGGATCGAGCTGGTGGAGCGCAGGGGCGGGTGCGGCCGCTACCGGCTGCTGCCGGCCACCGGGCGCACCCATCAGCTGCGGGTGCACATGAACGCCCTGGGGCTGCCGATCCTGCACGATCCGCTCTACCCGGTGGTGCGTGCGGACGGGCCGGAGGACTTCACGCGGCCGCTGCAACTGCTGGCGCGGACGCTGGAGTTCACCGACCCGGTCTCGGGCGTCGAGCTGCGGTTCGAGAGCCGGCTGACCCTCGCCGGGCTCGGTGGCCTCAGTGGCCCCGGCTGATCCACTCCTCCAGGTGCGGGGCTTCGGCGCCGATGGTCGTGGTGTCGCCGTGCCCGGTCCGTACCACCGTCTCCGGGGGAAGGGTGAGGAGGCGGTCGCGGATCGAGTCGACGATGGTGGGGAAGTCGGAGAAGGACCGTCCCGTCGCGCCCGGGCCGCCCTGGAAGAGGGTGTCGCCGGTGAAGACGGTGTGCAGGTCGGGGGCGTACAGGCAGACCGCTCCGGGGGCGTGCCCGGGGGTGTGCAGGACCTTCAGGTCGGTGCCGGCGATGGTCAGGGTCCGACCGTCGGCGAGCTCGCCGTCGGGGGTGTGGTCGGGGTGGGTCTGCTTCCACAGCGGCTGGTCGTCCGGGTGGAGCAGGATCCGGGCGCCGGTGGCGGCGGCGAGGGCCGGGGCGGCGTCGATGTGGTCGTTGTGCGCGTGGGTGCAGACGATCGCGCGGAGGGTGCGGCCGTCGAGGGCGGCGAGGATGGCCTGGGCGTCGTGGGCGGCGTCGATGACGATCGCCTCCGTGTCGTCCCCGACGATCCAGACGTTGTTGTCGACGTCCCAGGTGCCGCCGTCGAGCGAGAAGGTGCCGGAGGTGACCAGGTGGTCGATGCGGGTGGCCATCAGAGCACCACCACCGAGCGCAGGACGTCGCCCTCGTGCATGCGGGCGAAGGCCTTCTCGACGTCGCCGAGGCCGATGGTCTCGGTGACGAACGCGCCCAGGTCGATGCGGCCCTGCCGGTGCAGGTCGACGAGCATCGGGAAGTCGCGGGAGGGCAGGCAGTCGCCGTACCAGGAGGACTTGAGCGCGCCGCCGCGGCCGAAGACGTCCAGGAGCGGGAGGTCGAGCCGCATCTCGGGGGTGGGGACGCCGACGAGGACGACGGTGCCCGCGAGGTCGCGGGCGTAGAACGCCTGCTTGTACGTCTCGGGGTGGCCGACGGCCTCGATGACGACGTCGGCGCCGAAGCCGCCGGTGAGCTCGCGGACGGCCTCGACGGGGTCGGTGGAGCGGGAGTTGACCGTGTGGGTGGCGCCCATCGAGCGGGCGGTCTCCAGCTTCCGGTCGTCGATGTCGACGGCGATGATCCTCGCCGCTCCGGCGAGGCGGGAGCCCACGACCGCCGCGTCGCCGACGCCGCCGCAGCCGATGACGGCGACGGTGTCGCCGCGGCCGACGTTCCCGGTGTTGATGGCGGCGCCGATGCCGGCCATGACCCCGCAGCCGAGGAGTCCGGCGACCTCGGGGGCGACGGACGGGTCGACCTTGGTGCACTGTCCGGCGGCGACGAGGGTCTTCTCGGCGAAGGCGCCGATGCCGAGGGCCGGGGAGAGCTCCGTGCCGTCGGCGAGCGTCATCTTCTGCCGGGCGTTGTGGGTGTCGAAGCAGTACTGCGGGCGGCCGCGCAGACAGGCCCGGCAGGCGCCGCACACCGCGCGCCAGTTGAGGATCACGAAGTCGCCGGGGGCCACCTCGGTGACGCCCGCTCCGACCGATTCCACGACGCCCGCGGCCTCGTGGCCGAGGAGGAAGGGGAAGTCGTCGTTGATGCCGCCCTGCTTGTAGTGGAGGTCGGTGTGGCAGACCCCGCAGGCCTGGATCCGCACCACGGCCTCGCCGGGGCCGGGATCGGGGATGACGATCGTCTCCACCCGTACGGGCTCGTTCCGGCCGGGGGCGACGACCCCCTGGACCTGCTGCGCCATCGTGCACTTCCCTTCCTCGGTAAGCCTCTTGGCTACCACTATCTCCTGACAAACGGCGAGACCCCCGCAGATCGTGCCCGCGGGGGCCTCGCCGATTCTCCGTGTGTCCATACGGAGGTCAGTCCTTGTGGGACGCCGCGGTCGCGCGGACGCGTCCCCGGACCAGGAACCAGCCGCCGACGAGCAGGAGCCCGATCAGCGGGAGGCAGTTCACGGTGGTGCGGCTGATGCCGCCGTCCATCCACATCAGGACCAGGACGGAGCCGAGGAAGACCAGCGTGACGAGCTGGGTGTAAGGCGCCCAGGGCAGCTGGTAGCCGGGGCGGGTGACCCGGCCGTCCTTGGAGCGGTGCCAGAAGAGCAGCGAGCAGACCATGATCATGGCCCAGGTGCCGATGATGCCGATGGAGGCGAAGTTCAGCACCAGTTCGAAGGCGTCGCCGGGCATCACGTAGTTGAGCACGACGCCGAGGACGCCGAAGCCGGCGGTGAGCAGGATGCCGCCGTAGGGCACGCCGCCCTTGTTCATGACGCCGGTGAACTTGGGCGCGGAGCCGGAAAGCGACATGGAGCGCAGGATCCGGCCGGTCGAGTAGAGGCCGGAGTTCAGGCTGGAGAGCGCGGCGGTGAGGACGACCAGGTTCATCACACCGGCGGCGCCGGGGATGCCCAGCTTGTCGAAGACGGTGACGAAGGGGCTCTGGTCGCCGGAGTAGGCGGTGTACGGCAGGAGCAGCGCGAGGAGGACGACCGAACCGACGTAGAAGAGGCCGACGCGCCACATGATCGAGTTGATCGCCCGGGGCATGATCTTCTCGGGGTTCTCGGTCTCGCCGGCGGCGACGCCGCACAGCTCGACGGAGGCGTACGCGAAGACGACACCCTGGATCAGCAGAAGCATCGGCATGACGCCGCTGGGGAAGATTCCGCCGTTGTCCGTGATGGTGGACAGGCCCGGGGTGTGGCCGCCGACCTCGTGCGAGGTCGCCACCAGGAAGATGCCGATCAGCATGAAGGCCACGAGGGCGCCGACCTTGATGATCGCGAACCAGAACTCCATCTCGCCGAAGTACTTCACCGAGATGAGGTTCGCCGCGAGGACGACCGCGAGGGCGATCAGCGCCAGGATCCACTGCGGGACGTCGCTGAACATGGCCCAGAAGTGGGCGTAGGTGGCGGCCGCGGTGATGTCCGCGATCGCGGTGGTCGACCAGTTCAGGAAGTAGAGCCAGCCGGCGGTGTAGGCGCCCTTCTCGCCCATGAACTCACGGGCGTAGGAGACGAAGGCTCCGGAGGAGGGGCGGTAGAGGACCAGCTCGCCGAGGGCCCGCACCACGAAGAAGGCGAAGACGCCGCAGACGGCGTAGGCGATGAAGAGGGACGGCCCGGCGTTGGCCATGCGGCCGCCGGCGCCGAGGAACAGGCCGGTCCCGATGGCGCCGCCGATGGCGATCATGTTGATGTGCCGGGACTTCAGGTCCTTGCGGTACCCGGCGTCACCGGCGTCGACGTGGGGGGATGCCCCGGCCCCGGAGGGCCGGGCCGCCGGGGGTGTGGCGGACAGCGTGTCGGCCGCAGGGGAGATGCGGTCACTCATGGAGTTGTTCGCCTTCGTGAGGGGGAGGGTCTGTGCGGTACCCGGCCACGCGCGCGTGGAGGTCGTCCACGGCGCGGCCAGCGCACATCGTCACGGCAAGACGGGGCTCCTGACAGTGGCCAATGTCACTGAACGCCCATTTTTGAGCTACTTCTGAGCTTGCGCGGGGGTGTACGGGGCGGGAACGGGCGGTTGCTCCCCTTCGCGGGGCGGGGCGTCCGCGGTCACGGCGCGAGGACGTCCAGTTCCTTGAGGGCGCCGACGGCGATCTGGCGGGTCAGCTCCTCGGCGCGGGCCGCGTCCCGCTCCCGTACCGCCTCGGCGACCTGGACGTGGAGGGTGACGGCGGCCGGGTCCGGGTCCTCGAACATCACCTGGTGGTGGGTGCGTCCGGTGAGCACCTCGGCGACCACGTCGCCGAGACGGGCGAACATCTCGTTGCCGGAGGCTTCCAGGACGACCCGGTGGAAGGCGACGTCGTGGACGAGGTAGGCCTCCAGCTGCCGGCCGCGCGAGGTGGCGACCATGCCGAGCGCCTGCTCGGTCAGCTCGCGGCACTGCGCGGGGGTGGCGTGGAGGGCCGCGAGGCCGGCCGCTACCGGCTCCACGGCGGAGCGCAGGACGGTGAGCGAGCGCAGCTGGCGGGGGCGGTCGGCGCCGGCCAGGCGCCAGCGGATGACCTGGGGGTCGTAGACGTTCCACCGGGCGGTCGGCAGGACGGTCACGCCGACGCGCCGCCGGGACTCGACCAGGTGCATGGACTCCAGGACGCGCACGACCTCGCGGACCACGGTCCGGGAGACGTCGAAGCGCTGCGCCAGCTCGTCGGTGCGCAGCACGCTGCCGGGCGGGTACTCCCCCGCGGTGATCGCGAGGCCCAGCGTGGCCAGCACGTGCGAGTGGAGCCCCGTGGCCGGTGTCGTCATGGGGTCAGCCTATGCGGCGGGGCGATCACCGATCGAAAAGTATGACTTTTATGTCACAGCCTCTTGAATACGTCGTACCCAATGGGTTTCATAAGCGCGACGGAATCGATGTCGAAGAAGACAGCGAGGCACCACGCATGAGCAGCACCCCCCTGACGGCACCTCCGGTCGTCGTCGTGATGGGCGTCGCGGGGACCGGCAAGACCACCATCGGTCCGCTGGTCGCCGAGGCGCTCGGCGTCCCGTACGCCGAGGGCGACGACTTCCACCCGGCGGCGAACGTCGCCAAGATGTCCGCCGGCGTCCCGCTGGACGACGAGGACCGCGGTCCCTGGCTCGACGCGATCGGACGCTGGGCGCACGACAGAGCCGGACGGGGCGGTGTGGTGAGCAGCTCCGCGCTGAAGCGGATCTACCGCGACCGGCTGCGCGCGGCCGCCCCGGGCGCGGTCTTCCTCCATCTGACCGGCGACCGCGAGCTGATCGAGAGGCGGATGGCCGAGCGCAAGGGGCACTTCATGCCGACCGCGCTGCTCGACTCGCAGTTCGCCACCCTGCAGCCGCTCGGCGACGACGAGGCCGGGGTCGCCGTCGACGTCTCCGGCTCCCCCCGGGAGATCGCCGCGCGCGCCGTGACGGTGCTGCGCCGGATCACCGGCTGACGCCGGGCCGGCAATCCCGCCCGCGCACCCCCTCCCCGTACACCGGGCACCGCGCGTCCCCGGAACACTCCCCCGTGCCGCGCGCACGTCCCCCCGCCCCCCGTCCCCTAAGGAACCACCGTGACCAGTCTCAGCGTCGAGACGCTGGCAGCGGACGCCGTCGAGCCGATCACCTCGGCCGGCAACACCCAGCTCGGCATCGCCGTGCTCGCGGGCATCGCCGTCATCGTCCTGCTCATCACCACGTTCAAGCTGCACGCCTTCCTGGCGCTGACCATCGGCTCGCTGGCCCTGGGCGCCTTCGCCGGGGCGCCGCTCGCGGCGACCATGGACTCCTTCACCTCGGGCCTCGGTAAGACCGTCGCCGGCGTGGGGGTGCTGATCGCGCTCGGCGCGATCCTCGGCAAGCTGCTCGCCGACTCCGGCGGCGCGGACCAGATCGTCGACACGATCCTCGCCAAGGCGAGCGGCCGGGCCATGCCGTGGGCGATGGTGCTCATCGCCTCCGTCATCGGCCTGCCGCTCTTCTTCGAGGTCGGCATCGTGCTGCTGATCCCGGTGGTCCTGCTGGTCGCCAAGCGCGGCAACTACTCGCTCATGCGGATCGGCGTCCCGGCACTGGCCGGCCTGTCGGTGATGCACGGGCTGATCCCGCCGCACCCCGGCCCGCTGGTCGCCATCGACGCGCTCGGCGCCGACCTCGGCGTCACGCTCGCCCTGGGCGTGCTGGTCGCCATACCCACCGTGATCATCGCCGGTCCGCTCTTCTCGCGGTACGCCGCCCGCTGGGTGGACATCCCCGCTCCCGAGAACATGATCCCCAGCCGTCCCTCGGAGGACCTGGAGAAGCGTCCCGGTTTCGTCGCCACGGTCTGCACCGTGCTGCTGCCCGTCGCCCTGATGCTGGTCAAGGCGCTGGTCGACATCGTCGTGAACGACCCGGACCACCCGGTGCAGAAGGTCACCGACGTCATCGGCTCGCCGCTGATCGCCCTGCTCGCGGCCGTCCTCGTCGGAATGTTCACGCTGGGCCGGGCGGCCGGCCTCACCCGGCAGCGGCTCTCCACGACCGTCGAGAAGTCCCTCGCGCCGATCGCCGGCGTGCTGCTGATCGTCGGCGCGGGCGGCGGCTTCAAGCAGACCCTGATCGACGTCGGCGTGGGCCGGATGATCCTGGACTTCTCCGAGAACTGGTCCATCCCCGCCCTGCTGCTCGGCTGGCTGATCGCGGTGGCGATCCGTCTCGCGACCGGCTCGGCGACGGTGGCGACGATCTCCGCCGCCGGCCTGGTGGCCCCGCTCGCCGAGGGCATGGGCACGAGCGAGACGGCCCTCCTGGTGCTGGCGATCGGCGCCGGTTCGCTCTTCTTCAGCCATGTGAACGACGCCGGGTTCTGGCTGGTGAAGGAGTACTTCGGGATGACCGTCGGTCAGACCGTCAAGACCTGGTCGGTGATGGAGACCATCATCTCGGTGGTCGGCATCGTCTTCGTCCTGCTGCTGTCCCTGGTGCTGTAGGCGGGCCGGCGGAACTCTCGGCGAGGGCCGGTCGCGGCTGACAGACTGTCGGCCATGACCGGCCCTCACGCGCTCAAGCCGTTCCTGCTCGCCTACCCCGGGCCGCTGCGCGACCGTCTCGTCGCCGCGGTGCTCACCGGGGAGAAGCTCTCCACCACCGGCCTGCTCGCCGAGTGGGAGGCCGAGAACGAGGAGCTGCCCGAGGTCGGCGAGCGCTCGGCGCTCATCGACTCGGACGGGCGCGCGGTCGCGGTGGTGGAGGTGACCGGGGTCCGGGTGCTGCCGCTCGGCGAAATCGGCCTCCCGCACGCGCTCGACGAGGGCGAGGGGCACACGTCGGTGGCCGCGTGGCGGGCGGACCACGAGCGGTTCTGGCACTCGGAGGAGATGCGGGAGGCCCTGGGCGACCCGGACTTCACCGTGGACGACACGACGCTCGTGGTGGCGGAGCGGTTCCGGGTCGTGGAGGCCCTCCCGCCTGCCTGAGACCGGCCGCCCGTCAGGTGACCGCCTGCGCCGCCGCCCGGCCCGCCGCGCGGCCCGAGAAGACGCAGCCGCCGAGGAAGGTGCCCTCCAGGGAGCGGTAGCCGTGCACGCCTCCGCCGCCGAAGCCGGCCGCCTCGCCCGCCGCGTACAGGCCGGGGAGGGGTTCGCCGCCCTCCGTCAGGACCCGCGAGGAGAGATCGGTCTCCAGGCCGCCGAGCGACTTGCGGGTGAGGATGTTCAGCCGTACGGCGATCAGCGGGCCCGCCTTGGGGTCGAGGATGCGGTGCGGGGCGGCGGTGCGGATCAGCTTGTCGCCCAGGTACGTCCGGGCGCCCCGGATCGCCGTGATCTGGAGGTCCTTGGTGAACGGGTTGGCGATCTCGCGGTCGCGGGCGGTGATCTCGCGGCGCAGGTCCGCCTCGTCGATGAGCGGCTCGCCGGTGAGCGCGTTCATGCCCCGGACCAGCGCGGGCAGGTCGTTCTCGACGACGAAGTCCACCCCCTTGTCCATGAACGCCTTCACCGGTCCGGGGATGTCCGCCCGGGCGCGGCCGATGACGTCGCGGATCGACTTGCCGGTCAGGTCGGGGTTCTGCTCGGAGCCGGAGAGCGCGAACTCCTTGCCGATGATCCGCTGGTCGAGGACGAACCAGGTGTGGTCGTACCCGGTGCGCGTGATGTGTTCGAGCGTGCCGAGGGTGTCGAAGCCCGGGAAGAGGGGGACGGGCAGCCGGCGGCCCCGCGCGTCCAGCCAGAGCGAGGAGGGCCCCGGCAGGATGCGGATGCCGTGGCGGGCCCAGATCGGGTTCCAGTTCTCGATGCCCTCGGTGTAGTGCCACATCCGGTCCCGGTTGATGTGGTGGGCCCCCGCGTCTTCCGCGATGCCGAGCATCAGCCCGTCGACATGGGCAGGGACTCCGGAGAGCAGCTTCGCGGGAGGGGTGCCCAGCCGCTCGGGCCATTGCGCTCGGACCAGGTCGTGGTTGCCGCCGATGCCGCCCGAGGTGACGATCACCGCCTGGGCGCGGTAGGAGAAGGCGCCGGTGACCTCCCGGCTGCTCGCCGTGCCACGCACGGCGTCCGAGGGTTCGAGGATCTCGCCGGTGACCGTGTCCACGGCGCCGGCCGTGCGGCCGAGGCCGGTCACGCGGTGGCGGAAGCGGAACCGGACGCGGCCGGTGGCGACGCCCTCGCGGACCCGGCGTTCGAAGGGGGCGACGAGTCCGGGGCCGGTGCCCCAGGTGATGTGGAAGCGGGGCACGGAGTTGCCGTGGCCGATCGCGCCGTAGCCGCCGCGCTCGGCCCAGCCGACGACGGGGAAGAAGCGCACCCCGCGCGCGTGGAGCCAGGACCGCTTCTCGCCGGCCGCGAAGTCGACGTACGCCTCGGCCCACTTCCTCGGCCAGCGGTCCTCCTCGCGGTCGAAGCCCGCGGTGCCCAGCCAGTCCTGGAGGGCGAGGTCGTGGCTGTCCTTGATGCGCATCCGGCGCTGCTCGGGGGAGTCGACGAGGAAGAGCCCGCCGAAGGACCAGTGGGCCTGTCCGCCGAGGGACTGTTCGGGTTCCTGGTCGAGCAGGATCACGCTCCGCCCGGCGTCGACCAGTTCGGCGGTGGCCACGAGCCCGGCGAGGCCGGCTCCGATCACGATCACATCAGCGTCGTACGACATGGACCGAATCTTGGATACACCGATGTATCCAGTCAACCGTCCGGGACGGTCCGGTCTCTTCCGGTCTCCCGCGGCGGGGTGCTCGCCGCGGAGACCTCGGGCCCCGGGCGGCGTACCCGGGCCCGGCCGGCCGCTCCGGCGAGGTCGAGTACGTCCCGTCCCGGCGGGGCTGATTGGATGGCGTCATGAGCCCCGAGGACGAGGTACTCGACGTCGTCGACGAGCACGACCGGGTGGTCGGGCGGGCCCCGCGCGGCGAGGTGTACGCCCGGGGCCTGATCCACCGCTGCGCGTTCGTCCGGGTCCGGGACGCCGAGGGCCGGACCTTCGTCCACCGCAGGACCCCCGCCAAGCTGGTCTTCCCCTCGCTGTACGACATGTTCGTCGGCGGGGTGGTCGGCGCGGGCGAGTCCTACGACGCTGCCGCGCTGCGCGAGGCCGAGGAGGAGCTGGGGGTTCGCGGCCTCCCGCGGCCCGAGCCCGTGCTGCGCTTCCTGTACGACTCGGGGGGCGTGGCCGGGAAGTGGTGGTCGGCGGTCTACGAGGTCCGGTGCACGATGCCGGTGAAGCCGCAGGTGGAGGAGGTCGCCTGGTACGGCTTCCTCACCGACGCGGAACTGGAGCGGCGCCTGTCGGAGTGGGAGTGGGTGCCCGACGGGCTCGCCGCGTACCACCGGCTGCTCGCGCCGGGCCGCCTCGACGGCGGCGGATAGGGTGCGCGGGTGAGCGACTTCGTACAGAGCCTGCGCCTGTGGTTCGCGCCCCAGCGGATCAGGGAGGAAGGGGACACCCCCGACTACCGCTTCTCGCTGGCCAACGAACGCACCTTCCTGGCGTGGATCCGGACCTCGCTCGCGCTCGTCGGCGGCGGGTTCGCCGTCGATCAGTTCCTGCCGGACCTGCGCTGGGGGGTGCGGGTCGGGCTGGCGCTCGCCCTGCTCGCCGCGGGGGTGCTGTGCGCGCTGCGGGCGGTGAACCACTGGGTGCGGTGCGAGCGGGCGATGCGTCGCGGTGAGGACCTGCCGGTGTCGCGGTTCCCGACGGTGCTCGGTCTCGCGGTGGCCCTCGTGGCGCTCGCCATGGTGGTGCTCATCGTCTTCGGGTGGGCCGGGCGGTGAACCGGGCGGCCCGGGTGACCGAGGCCAGGGATCCGGGGCTGCAGCCCGAGCGGACCCGGCTGGCATGGCGCCGCACGACCCTGGCCTGCACGGTCGTCGCGGTGCTCGCCGTCAGGGCGGGGATCGACGACGAGATCACGGCGGAGGGGCTGGTGGGCATGGCCCTGTCGGCCCTGGTCTGGCTCGGCTTCCTGGCCGTCGCCCACCGCCGTATCCGGTCCCTGGACGCGCCCCGGCCCGGAGCGCTCTCCCGCCGGGGCGCTCTGCTCGCGGCGGGGTGCGCGGTCGCGCTGGCGGGGTTCGCCGTCGCGGTGGTGCTCTAGGGCGTGCAGGGCGGCGCCGCAGACCGACCGGGCACGCCCCGGGGAGCGTCCGGGCGATGTCGGCGTCCGTCGATCCGTCCGGAGGGCAGCCCAGGCGAGACCGACCGGGCACGACCGAGGGCGTGTCACGACCGGGACGACGCCCGGCCCGACGGACGGTGCGGCCGTCAGCCGGGCCACTCCACCGTGACCACCACCTTGCCGTTCAGGCCGCCCTCCGCGTTGGCGCGCTGGGCGTCGGCCGCCTGCTCCAGCGGGAACGACTTCGCGACCCTTACCGTCAGGACCCCCTCGTCGACCAGTCCGGCGAGCGCGGCGAGGTCGTCGGCGTCGGGGCGGACCCAGAAGTAGCGGCCGCCGAGGCCGATCACCTCGCCGTCGGCGATGGAGGCCAGGCGCCCCTCGGGGGCCAGGACGTGCGGGGTGATCTTGAGGAAGGCGCCGCCGATGGTGTCGACGGCCGCGTCCACGCCGTCGGGTGCGAGGGCGCGGACCTGGTCGGCGAAGGTGCCCTCGTCGTAGAGCACCGGCTCGGCGCCCAGTTCCCTGATGAGGTCCTGGCCCGACTCGCGGGCGGCGCCGATGACCCGGCAGCCGAGGTGCCGGGCGATCTGGACGGCCATGGAGCCGACCCCGCCGGCCGCCGCGTGGACGAGGACCGTCTCGCCGGAGCGGACGGCGAGCGCCCGGTGCAGCACCTGGTAGGCGGTGAGTCCGACCAGGGGCAGGGCGGCGGACTCCTCGTACCCCACGGTGCGGGGCTTGCGCGCGAGGGTGCGGACCGGGGCGGCGACGTACTCGGCGAACGTGCCGTGGGCGAGGAAGTCCTCGCGGACGTAGCCCATGACCTCGTCCCCGACGGCGAACTCGGCGACGGAGACACCGGGCTGGACGACGACCCCCGACACGTCCCAGCCCGGGATGACGGGGAAGACGGTGTCCAGCATGCCGTCCAGGTACCCGGCCTGGGCCTTCCAGTCCACAGGGTTCACGGCGGCGGCCCGCACCTTCACGAGGACGTCGTCGGGGCCGACCTTCGGGTCGGGCCGTTCGCCGTACTCGAGCACCTCGGGTCCGCCGTACCGGCTGTAGCTGATCGCCTTCATACCCCGAACCTTCGAGGCGGCCCAGGCCCCCCGCAAGCCGGACTCCCCCGCCGGAGCGACCCGACACCCCCGCCAGGAACCGGGATGACCCGGGCATACGGGACTAGCCTGGTGCCGTCCGCCGCACCCTCACAGAGGCGATGTCATGACCGTTCTCCATCACGAGCACCCGACGCACGAGCACACCCACGGGCCCGCCTGCGGCCACCCCGCCGTCGACCACGAGGACCACGTGGACTACGCGCACGACGGGCACCTGCACCGCGAGCACTCCGGCCACTGGGACGAGTGCGAGCGGACGGAGCACCTCGCGCACGACGGGCACACCCACGAGCACGGCCCGCAGTGCGGGCACACGTCGGTGGTCCACGGCGATCACCTGGACTACCTCCACGACGGGCACCGGCACGCCTCGCACGACGGGCACTGGGACGACCACTGACCCTCCCCGGCCCGGCCGGCCCCCGACCCGTACGCCGTCACGTCGGTCCCGCCGTCCCCCGTCCGTCGAACTCGCGCCCAGGACAGGTCAGATGACGGTTTGTCGGGTGATCGGCACGCTGTCACTCACGGGGGTGGACCCCGGGGACCAGTGAGCGCAGCACGGGCCGGTCACGGGGGGCGCCGCGCGGGACGGGCGGGAGAGTGTCGCTCGCTGCCCGCTCCTCGTGGGATCGAGGGCAGGCCCGACGAGAGACGGAGAGGCCGACATGCCCCTGTTCACTTCCCGGCCGCGGACGGCGTACCGCCGGTTCGCGGCCCGGCGCCGGCGGTCACGGGCGGGCCGGGCCGGTGCCGTGGCGATCGCCTGTCTGGCGCTCCTCCTGACCCTGCCCGGCACGGCCATGGCGGCCCCGGGCGACCTGGACCCTGCCTTCGGCGGCGACGGCAGGGTGCTGACGGGGTTCGGCGGCGCGGACAGCGGCAACGAGATGGCGTCGGCCCCCGACGGCCGGCTCGTCGTCGCCGGCTCGACCGCCGACGACACCGCCGGTGACTTCGCGGTGGCCCGCTACCTCCCCGACGGCAGCCCGGACACCACGTTCGGCGGCGACGGGCGGGTGACCACCGACATCTCCGGCACCGGCATGTGGGACGACGCCTACGGGGTCGCGGTGCAGCCCGACCGGAAGGTCGTGGTCGTGGGAAGCAGCTGGATCGAGTACGAGAACTGCTGCTGGTTCACGGTGGTCCGGTACAACGAGGACGGCAGCCTGGACGGCACGTTCGGCGGCGACGGCATCGTCACCACCGACTTCGGCGGCGGCCCGAACGAGGCCTACGAGGTGGCCGTGCGGCCCGACGGCAGGATCCTCGCCATGGGCACCTCGGGCGGCACCTTCGCGCTGGCCCAGTTCAACGCCGACGGCAGCCCGGACACCACCTTCGGCGGCGACGGCGAGGTGACCACCGACCCCTCCCCGGGGTCGGCCGAGGAGGGGGGTACGGGCCGCAGCCTGGCGTTGCAGTCCGACGGCAAGGTCGTCGCCGGTGGCGAGGTCGGCACGACCCGCTTCGACTTCGCCCTGATCCGCTACCTCCCCGACGGCGGCCTGGACACGACGTTCGACGGCGACGGCATCGTGCGAACCGACTTCGGCGACTACGAGAGCGTGGAGGCGCTGGCCGTCCAGCCCGACGGCAGGATCGTCGCGGCCGGCGGCGACTCGATGGCCCGGTACCTGGCCAACGGCGCTCTCGACACGGGCTTCGACGGCGACGGCAGGGTGAACCTCCCGGCTCCCGTCGCCGACATGGCGCTGCCGTCCGACGGCAGGATCGTCCTCGTCGGGAGCAACGGCCCCGGCGGCGACTTCGCCGTCCTCCGTCGCCAGCCGAACGGCGGCGCGGACGCCTCCTTCGGCGGCGGCGGCATGGTGACCACCGACTTCGGCGGCTCCGACCGGGCGCGCGGGGTGGTCCTGCAGTCCGACGACAGGATCGTCGCCGCCGGTGCGGGCGGGCCGGACGCCGACTTCGCGCTGGCCCGCTACGAAGGCGGCGGCACCACCCCGCCGCCCGCGCAGGCCGACCTCTCGGTGACGACGTCAGGGACCGCCCAGCTCACCCTCGGCGACCGGATCACCTACACCGTGCGGGTGACCAACTCCTCCGGATCCAGCGCGTCGGCGACCGGCATCACGCTGTCCGACACCGTCTCCGGGGCCGGTGCGACGGTGGTGTCGGCCACGACCTCCAGCGGTAGCTGCACGCTCACGTTCACCAGCGCGAACTGCACGCTCAGCTCGCTGCTCCCGGGCGGGACCGCGACGGTCGCCGTGACCGTCGAACCCCGGTCCACCGGCACGCTCACCCAGCGGGCCACGGTCGACGCGACGGAGGACGACCCGGTCCCGGCGAACGACACCGCCACCACGACGGCGACCGTGAGCAACAACCGGGGCTGCACGATCATCGGCACCAGCGCGGGCGAGACGATCGTCGGCTCGGGCGCCAACGACGTGATCTGCGGCCTCGGGGGCAACGACACCATCCGCGGGGGGAACGGCAACGACACCCTGTACGGCGATGTCGGCAACGACAGCGTCGACGGCGGCAACGGCAACGACACCTTGTACGGCGGCGGTGGGAACGACGGCCTGACCGGCTCCTACGGCACCGACCGGCTCAACACCGTGGACGGCGTCTCCGGCAACGACACGGCCAACGGCGGCCCGAACACCGACACCTGCACGACGGACGCGGGCGACACCCGCGTCAGCTGCCCCTGAGCGGCCCGCCGCTCGTCGCCGTGCCACGGAGGGGCCGGCCCGCACCCGGGCCGGCCCCTCCGACGTCACAAGACGCGCGGCGGGAGTCAGGTCGCGTCCGGTCGGTCCCGCCTGGGTCGCGACGCCCCGCGCGCACGCGTACCGGACGTGCGATCGCAAGGCGGAGGGTCGCCCTCGTACCGGACGTACGTGGACGATCCCGACAAGGCTGCGAGCGTGCGTGCCAGGCGTCGCGGGGCGCGGGACTTTCGAGACACGCCCTAGAAGGCCTTCACCACCCAGTCCTGGACGTCGGGCGTGGGGCTGCCCTGGGTCCACAGGGTCAGCCAGACGCCGTTGCCCAGGGAGTTGCCCTTGGGCGTGATGGCCTTGCCGTAGGCGTTGACGGCGCTGCCGTCCGCCGACGGGGAGAACCGCTGGACGTCGCTGGAGGGGTTGCACGTCCACAGGGTCAGCAGGGCGCCGTTGGTGTCGGCCCCGTTGGCCTCGGGGGTGATGCACTTGCCGCTCGCCTTGTGGACGATCAGACCGTTCTCGTACTTCCACCGCTGGATCTCCGACCCCGTGCAGGCCCACACGGTGATCGGGGTGCCGTTGGCGGTGCCGTTGCCCTGCGGCGTGGCGCAGACGGAGCCCACCTGATGAAAGTTGGTGAGCCAGCTCCAGCCGTCGACGGACCTGCCGGCGCCGGGCTCGACGTTGAACACCACCCGGCGCGGCCCGCTCGCGTCCACCAGTGCCTCGTTGGCGCCCCAGAGCCGCTTGGCCGACGGGTCCCAGGAGAGACCCTGGGTGAGGTGCGGCGACTGCGTGAGGACGCGGGGCGCCTCGCCGGGCCTGGCCACGTGGACGCAGGAGTAGAGCGAGGTGCCGCCCGGCCAGTACGCGGGGCAGGTGCCGCTCATGTAGTAGCTGGTGCCGTCGGTGGCCGTGCCCTGGATGCCCCAGACGGGAGAGGTGTAGCCCGTGGTCTCCGAGGCCACCGTGGTGGGGGTGCCGGCGCCGAGGGCCGAGAGCGGCCAGCGGACGATCCGGGCGCCCGCGCCGCTCCTGTTCTCCACCGAGACCAGGGCCGGGGTCGCGCCGGAGCGGTCGACGCTCAGGCTGCTCAGGCACAGCTCGGCGTTGACGGAGGGGCCGCAGGCGCGGGGGTTGCCGTTGACGTACGCCGTGGCGGGGTTGTCGACCGCCGCGGTGCTGATGGTGCTGTAGCGGGCGACGAGCGGCATGGCCCAGAGGTGGAAGCGGGCGGACGTCCTGCCGTCGGCCAGGCGGGTGAGCGCGCTGGTGGTGTCGTTCATGCGCCACATGCGCGTCAGGTCGAACACCTGCAGTTCCGCGCCGTTGGCCACGAACAGCCTGTTGCCGTACCAGGCGACGCCGTCCGAGTGCGAGATGTAGTCGAGCGGCTTGAAGTTGCCCGCGACCGGCTCGACGAGCGCGATGTGCCCGTACCTGACCTGGCCGCCGGTCGACTCCGCGATCGAGACCCTCGCGTAGTCCTCGATCGTCGTCGGTTCGCGGTCCTTGACGTACGTGCCGTGGTACCAGGAGGTGACCGTCAGGGAGCGGCCCGCGTACAGGCCGTCGGCGGTGGCGGCATGCGAACCGGCGAAGCCCTGCGGCATCCAGCCGCCGCCGGCGGCGGCGTAGTCGGACCGGTCGTCGGCGTCGTCCCAGCAGAACCCGTCGGGCTTGAGGGCGCCGTTGAGTCCGGTGGCGTGACAGAGGCCCGGCCGTCCGGTGCGGGCGCCCAGGACGTCGGTGACGGACGCCTTGGCGACGCCGGCGGCCTCGGCGGAGGTGATGAGGTCGGTCTTGTCCCCGTCCACGCGCTTGAGCGTGAAGTTCGCGGCGAACGGTTCCAGACCGGAGGCGGCCTGGGCGGGCTGGGCGGGGAGCAGCACGGAGGCGGCCACGGCCGCCCCGAGCGAGAGCCGGACAAGGCGGCTTCTTCGTCCGAACGTGAGTTTCATTCGATCAACCTAGCCACCGGCGGCTCGTCATGATCATGCTATTCACAGGGTCTTCACGCAGGTCACGGCGGTGGACCGCTCGACGAGGAGGTTCACCAGCGCGGGACCCGCGGCGTGGTCCACCCCGGATGTGCCACCCTCATCGCGGCCGCGTCGTCGCGCTCGCGCATCGCGCCGTCGTCCTCCTGCCAGCGGCGGTGGAGGGCCGCGAGGCTCTCCCGGTCCAGTTCGACACCGAGACCGGGGGCGTCGGAGACCGCGAGCCGGCCCTCGCGGAAGACGGGGCGGGTGGTGACCACGTCCTCGGTCTGCCACGGATAGTGGGTGTCGCAGGCATGGTGGAGGTCGGGGAGGGTGGCGGCGACCTGCGTCATGGCGGCGAGGCTGATGCCGAGGTGCGTGTTGGAGTGCATCGACAGGCCGACGCCGTACGTACGGCAGAGCGCGGCGAGTTCGCGGGTGCGGTGCAGGCCGCCCCAGTAGTGGTGGTCGCAGAGGACGATCCGCACCGCGTGGCGGGCGAGCGCCTCGGGCATCTCCTCGAAGGTCGTGACGCACATGTTGGTGGCCAGCGGCACGTCCGTGCGGGCCGCGACCTCGGCCATCGCCCCCGTACCGCTCGCGGGGTCCTCCAGGTACTCGAGGACGCCCTCCAGCTCCCGGGCGACGGCCGACGAGGTCTCCACGGACCAGGCGCCGTTGGGGTCGAGGCGCAGCGGGCGGCCGGGGAACTCCTCGGCCAGGGCCCGGATCGCGGCGATCTCCTCCTCGGGCGGGAAGACACCGCCCTTGAGCTTGAAGGACCGGAAGCCGTACGCGCGGTCGAAGCGACGCGCCTGCGCGACGACGCCGGCCGGGTCGAGCGCCGCACCCCACGCGTCGGTTCCGCCGTCGCCGGGGTGGGCGGCCCAGCGGTAGAAGAGATAGGCGCTGTACTCGACGGAGTCGCGGACCCTGCCGCCGAGCAGGGCGTGGACGGGGAGGCCGAGGGTCTTGCCGAGGGCGTCCAGGCAGGCCACCTCGAAGGCCGAGACGACGGAGAGCCGGAGCTTGTCCGGGGTCTGCACCCCGCGCAGACCGCCGGCGTCGACCCGGTCGTCGGCGGCGCGTGAGTCGCCGCACACCTGCGCGGCGAGCGAGAAGAGGCCGTTCACGTCCGTGACCGGGCGACCGGGGAGAGCTTCGGCGAGCGGCCGCGCCAGGTCGAGATAGGCGCTGTCGCCGTACGTCTCCCCCAGACCGGTGACCCCTCCTCGCGTGACCACCTCCACGATGAGCCGGGGCGTGAAGGGCTGATGGACGCCCTGCGTGTTGAGCAGCGGAGGGTCGGAGATGAGGATCGGGGTCAGCCGGACGTGGTCGACGAGCATCCCAGAATTCATATGTGAACTCTATTCATCAGTCCGACCGTGGGGCCAGACCCGCGCCCGCATTTCCGATCTCACCCTGGACGACATACCGACTGGTCGGTCATCATGGGCGCCGACCCCTCGCCCGCCTCCGGAGGTACGTACGATGAGCTCAGCCCCTCCCCCGCAGTCTCCGACGCGGGAGGTACCACCAGGTCTCGACCCCGAGCGGCTGCGCGGGTTCCTCGACCGCGAGCGCCCCGGACTGGTGGCCGGCCCGCTCACCGCCCGGCTGATCGAGGGCGGCCGGTCCAACCTCACGTACGTCGTCACCGACGGCACCGGTCGATGGGTGGTGCGCAGGCCGCCGCTCGGCCACGTCCTGGCCACCGCGCACGACATGAAGCGCGAGCACCGCGTGATCACCGCCCTCCACCCGACGGCCGTACCGGTCCCGGAGACGGTCCTGCTCTGCGAGGACGACAGCGTGCTCGGCGCGCCGTTCTACGTCATGGAGTTCGTCGCCGGAACGCCGTACCGCTCGGCCGGCCAGCTCGCGCCGCTCGGGGCGGAGCGGACCCGGGCCGCCGTCCTCGGTCTGGTCGACACCCTGGTCGACCTGCACGCCGTCGACCCCGACGAGGTGGGTCTCGGCGACTTCGGGCGCCCCGAGGGCTTCCTCGACCGCCAGCTGCGCCGCTGGGGCAAGCAGCTCGACGCCTCCCGCAACCGCGATCTCCCCGGCATCGACGAGCTGCACGCCGCCCTCGGCCGGGATCTCCCCCGCTCCTCCGCCGCCACCGTCGTGCACGGCGACTACCGCCTCGACAACGTCCTGATCGGCGAGGACGACCGGATCAAGGCGGTCCTCGACTGGGAGATGTCCACGCTCGGCGATCCGCTCACCGACCTCGGTCTGCTCGTGATGTACAGCGCGAGGCTCGACCTCCCGCACTCCCCCGTCAGCACCACCGCGGCCGCGGCCGGACACCCCTCGCCCGGGGAACTGATCGAGCGCTACGCCGCCCGCTCGGGCCGCGACACCTCCGCCATCTCCTGGTACACGGCCTTCGCCTGGTTCAAGCTCGCCGTGATCCTGGAGGGCATCCACTACCGCTACACCCTCGGCCAGACCGTCGGCGCCGGCTTCGACCGTATCGGCGACCTCGTCCCCGTCTTCATCGAGCACGGCCTCACCACCCTCCAGGAAGGCTGACCCGCCATGGACTTCGCATTCGACGCGCGCACCGAGGAGCTGCGGGCGAGGCTGCTCGCCTTCATGGACGAGCACGTCTACCCGGCCGAGCCGGTCGCCGAGGAGCAGCGCGCGCTGCTCGCCTCGCCGTGGGACACCCCCCAGGTCGTCGAGGACCTGAAGGCCGAGGCGAAGCGCCAGGGCCTGTGGAACCTCTTCCTGCCCGACGCGGAGTACGGGGCGGGTCTGACCAACCTCCAGTACGCGCCGCTGGCCGAGATCACCGGCCGCAGCCCTCACCTGGCACCCACCGCCCTGAACTGCGCGGCCCCGGACACCGGCAACATGGAGGTGCTCGCGCAGTTCGGCGACGAGGCGCAGCGCAAGCAGTGGCTGGAGCCGCTGCTCTCGGGGGAGATCCGCTCGGCGTTCGCCATGACCGAGCCCGAGGTGGCCTCCTCGGACGCGACGAACATCGAGACCCGGATCGAGCGCGACGGTGACGACTACGTGGTCAACGGCCGCAAGTGGTACATCTCCGGGGCGATGAACCCCGACTGCAGGATCTTCATCGTGATGGGCAAGACGGACCCCGAGGGCGCGGACGTCCGCCGCCAGCAGTCGATGATCCTGGTACCGCGCGACACCCCCGGGGTGGAGGTGCGCCGGGCGATGCGGGTCTACGGCTACGAGGACCACTCCCACGGCGGCCACGCCGAAGTGCTCTTCCACGAGGTGCGCGTGCCGGCCTCGAACCTCATCGGCGAGGAGGGCGGCGGCTTCGCCATCGCCCAGGCCCGCCTCGGTCCCGGCCGCATCCACCACTGCATGCGCCTGATCGGCATGGCGGAGCGCGCCATCGAGCTGATGTGCCGCCGCGCCGTGTCCCGTACGGCCTTCGGCAAGCCGATCGCCCAGCAGGGTGTCGTGCAGAACTGGATCGCGGACGCCCGCGTGACCGTCGAACAGCTGCGGCTCCTCGTCCTCAAGACGGCCTGGCTGATGGACACCGTCGGCAACCGCGGCGCCCACACGGAGATCCAGGCCATCAAGATCGCGACCCCGCGCGCGGTGGTCGACATCCTGGACAGGGCGGTCCAGGTCCACGGGGCGGGCGGGGTCTCGCAGGACTACCCGCTGGCCGAACTCTGGGCCGCGGCACGGACGCTGAAGCTGGCGGACGGGCCCGACGAGGTGCACCAGCGGTCGCTGGCGCGGCGGGAACTGAAGAAGTACCTGTAGTCGCGGGCCCGTTCAGGGCAGTCGCAGGCAGAGGACCCCGGTGACGGTGTGGACGGCGAGCCGCTCGTCGTCCACCCACTCCAGGTCGCGCACCGCGCAGCCCAGGCGGTAGCCGGTGTGCTCGAAGGAGAGGAGGGCGTATCCCTCGGTCTCGACGTGGGCGCGGGCGGTCTGGCGGACCCCCGCGCTCCGGTAGATGTCGTCGACGGTGTCGACGACCTGCTCGACCGAGAGGTACCGCTGTTTGCGGGAGAGGGAGAGACGGGCCAGAGCGGTCTCGAGCGCCGAGGCGAAGACCGTCGAGGCGGCGGGCTCGTCCGCGCGGGCCACGGCGATCACCGCGAAGTCGGTGAGGCGGCGGCTCCCGGCCGCGCCGTGGCGCGGGCCCGCCCGCCGGGACTCCGCCACGGCGGCCGCGGCCCTGCCGCCCCGGAGGCCCGGTCAGGGGCTGACGAACGGCTGGTGTTCGGCGAGGGCCAGGGAGCGGACGAAGCCGGTCAGGCGCAGGCCGGCCCGGGCGAGCAGGCGGGTGAGCGGTGCCCGGGAGGGTCCGTACGCGGCGCTCCAGAGCCGGGGTACACGGTCCATACCTCCACCGTGGACCCGTTGCCCCGGCCGGTCCACCGCAGGGCGGCGGACCGGTCCGGCGTCACGGCCGCAGGGCCCGCAGGAGCAGGTCGGCGAGCTGGTCGGCGACCTGCTGGGGGGTGAGCGGGCCGTCGGGGCGGTACCAGGTCGACAGGTGGTGGACGGAGCCGAAGTGGTAGTCCACGACCAGGTCGGCGGGGGTGGCGGTGGAGAACACCCCGGCCTGCTGGCCTTCCTCGATCAGGGCGCGGAAACGCTCGTGGTAGCGGCGCCGCTCGGCCCTGACCTGCTTGTTCTTCTCAGGGCTCAGATGGTGCATGGAGCGGAAGAAGATCGACGCGTCGTCGAGGTTGTCGATGGTGGTGACGACGACGTCCGCGGCGGCGTCGCGCAGCCGCCGCTCGATGGGGGCGTCGGCGTCCGCGAAGGCGTCGAGCCGCTCCTGCTGGAGGCGCAGTACCCGGGAGTAGACCTCCTGGAGGAGGTCCTCCTTGGAGCCGAAGTAGTGGTACAGCGCGCCCTTGGTGACGCCCGCCGCCTCCACGATCTCCTGGACGGAGGTGCGGTCGTAGCCGCGCTCCGCGAAGAGCCGGGTGGCGGCGGCCAGCAGCCTCTGGGGGACGGGGGTGCCGCTCCCGTCCGTCGTCCTGGCCATGCGCCGCCGCCTTTCGCTCGTGCTCGTCGTCATTTCGGGGAACGCAGTTCCCGCCTGAGGATCTTCCCACTTGTCGTCTTGGGCAGCTCCGTCAGGATCTCGACCTCGCGCGGGTACTTGTACGCGGCGAGCCGCTGCTCGCAGTAGGCGGACAGTTCGGCGGGGTCGGCGCTCGCGCCCGGGCGCAGGCTGACGTACGCCTTGACCGTCTCCCCGCGGTAGGGGTCGGGGAGTCCCACGACGGCCGCCTCGCGGACGGCGGGGTGGGTGTAGAGGACGTCCTCGACCTCGCGCGGCCAGACCTTGAAGCCGGAGGCGTTGATCATGTCCTTCTTGCGGTCGACGACGTACAGCCAGCCGTCCGCGTCCATGAAGCCGATGTCGCCGGTGCGCAGCTCGCCGCCGGGGAAGGTGGCGGCGGTCGCCTCCGGCAGGCCCCAGTAGCCGGGGACGACCTGGGGGCCGCTGACGGCGATCTCGCCCTGTTCGCCCAGGGGCACCTCGGCGCCGGTCTCGTCGAGGACGCGCACGAGCGTGTCGGGTCCGGGGACGCCGACCGAGAGGGTCCCCGAGGCGGGGTCCACGGGCGCCTCCTTCTCCGGTGGTACGGCGGCGCAGGGCGCCGTGCACTCGGTGAGGCCGTAGCCGTTGCGGATGTACGGGCCGAATCCCGCGCGGAACTTCTCCACGAGGGCGGGCGGCAGGGGTGCTCCCCCCGAGGAGATGACCAGGAAGGAGGAGAAGTGGTCGGGGGTGGCGCCGGGGTGGGCGGCGAGCGCCATGAAGGCGGTGGAGGGGCCCACGGTGTAGGCGGGGCGGTGCTCCAGGAAGGCGTCGAGGACGGCCCCGGCTTCGAAGCGGTAGGCGAGGACGAGGGTGCCGCTGTTGGCGAAGCAGGCGGCGAGTTCGCAGACGAGCCCGGTGATGTGGAACAGCGGGGCGAGCGCGAAGTAGCCCGCTCCCGGGGGGACGGGGTGGCCGGTGCGCTGGCGCTCGGCGTTGTAGATCACGCCCCGGTGCAGGTTGAGCGCGCCCTTGGGGGTGCCGCTCGTGCCGGAGGTGTAGCTGATCAGGGCGACGTCGTCGCCGTCGAGGTCGCGGTCGCGGGGAGCGGTGTGCCCGGCGCGGGCCACGGCCAGCAGGTCGTCCGTCTCGGTGGGCACCCGGTCGAAGCCGAGGACGCGCGGGTCGTCGCGGGTCTGGAGGTCGCGCTCGCAGGCGGTGAGGGTGATCCGTACCGGGGAGTCGGCGGCGGTGTCCCGCAGGTGGCCCACCCAGGCGCGGTCGGCGCAGACGAGGGCGATGGCGCCGGAGTCCCGCAGCGCGTGGGCGACCTCACCCGCCTTGTACATCGGGTTGATCGGGACGACGGTCGCGCCGGCCTTCCAGGCTCCGAGCAGGGCGAGCACGAAGTGGGGGCTGTTCTGGAGCATGATCGCGACCCGGTCGCCCCGCTCGACGCCGTGGGCGGCGAGATGGCCCGCCACGGAGTCGGAGAGGGTGTCGGTCTCGCGGTACGTCAGGCGCCCGTCGAAGTAGGCCAGGGCCGGGTGGTCGGGGGTGCGGACGGCGGTGGCCCGGAAGGCGTGCAGCACCGTGGGCGGCGGGGACATCGGCGCCCGCTGGGCCTCGCTGAGCTGGGACAGCCACGGCATGGCGGCGTACGGCGAGGTGGTGCCGGAGCCCGCGGGGGCCGGCTGCCCTTCGATGAGGTCGTCGCCGGTCACGCGCGCGCCCCTTCCCACTTGCGCTGGAGGTGGTTCATGTTCCCCAGCCAGCGCTCGGGGTCGGTGGCACGGGCCCGGTAGTACTCGGCGACCTCGGGGTGCGGCAGGACGAGGAAGCGGTCGGCCTCCATGGCGTCGAGGAGGGCGTCGGCGACGTCCTCGGGCTCGATCGCGGTGGGCGCGAGCACGAGCTCCCCGGCCGATCCGGCGGCCGTGAGCATGTCCGTACGCACGCCCTGCGGGCAGATGGCGTGGACGTGGAGGCCGCGGTGGCGGTAGGTGAGGGAGAGCCACTCGGCGAAGGCGTAGGCGCCGTGCTTGGAGACGCTGTAGGGAGCGGCGCCGACCATGGTCAGCAGGCCGGCGGCGGAGACGGTCGAGACGAACCGGCCGCTGCCGCGCTCCAGCCAGTCGGGGAGCAGGGCCCGGGCCGCGCGGACGTGGGCCATGACGTTGACGTCCCAGGCGGCGGCCCATACGGCTTCGTCGGCGAAGGCGTCGCCGGGCGAGGCGAGCCCGGCGTTGGCGCACCACACGTCGACGGTGCCGCCGAGGACGTCGCGGGCCTCCTCGACGATCGCGGAGGCGTCCCCGGTCACGGCCGTGGCACCGATCTCCTCGGCGACGGCCTTGGTGCGGCCGGGGTCCAGGTCGTTGACGACGACTCGCGCGCCCTCGGCGGCGAACCGGCGGGCGAGGGCGGCCCCGATGCCGCCTCCCGCACCCGTGACGACCACTCCAGCGCCCTGAACCGTACTCATCGGGACCCGCCTCTCCGTGACGACAATGCCAGCAGACTAACCAGTCGGTATGTTGCGGGGGAAGCCCCTTTCGGCGGGCGGTCGCGCCGCTCTCCTCCGCACGCCTCGTTCCCCGGGACCGGTGTGCGCGCTAGCGTGCGTGGCCATGTCAGGAAAGGCGATCAAGGAGGTTTCCGTATGAGCCTGTCCAGACGGGGTCTGCTGGCCGCCGGGGGCGCGCTGGGGGCGGGCGCGGTCGCCGCGCCCGCCGCGTCCGCCGCGTCCGCCGCGCCCTCGCGCGCCGACAGCGGCCGCCGAAGGGTCCGTACCGGCTTCGAGCGGCTGGCCGCCGACGGGTACGGGCTCCTCGACGGCCAACGGGTCGGGGTCGTCACCAACCCGACGGGGATCACCTCCGACGTCCGGCACATCGTCGACGTGATGCACGCCGACGACCGGGTGGACCTGCGGGCCGTCTTCGGCCCCGAGCACGGCTTCCGGGGGACGGCGCAGGCGGGCGGCTCCGAGGGCCGGCACGACGACCCGGCGACCGGGCTGCCCGTCTACGACACGTATCTGAAGAGCGGGCAGCCGCTCGCCGACGTCTTCACCGCCTCCGGCGTGGACACTGTCGTCTTCGACATCCAGGACGTGGGCGCGCGCTTCTACACCTACATCTGGACGCTCTACGACTGCATGGTGGCGGCGGCGCTGGCCCGCAAGCGGTTCGTGGTCCTGGACCGGCCGAACCCGGTCACGGGGCGTGCGGCGCTCGGCCCCGTGCTCGACCGGGCCTTCGCGACCTTCGTGGGCCGTGAGCCCATCGCGCAGGCGCACGGCATGACGGTGGCCGAGCTGGCCCGCCTGTTCAACGGGGAGTTCCTGACGACGCCGGTGGAGCTGGAGACCGTCGGGATGTCCGGGTGGCGGCGCACGGAGTTCTTCGGGTCGACCGGGCTGCCCTGGGTGCCGCCCAGCCCCAACATGCCGACGCCCGAGACCGCGCTCGTCTACTCCGGCACGTGCCTCTTCGAGGGCACCAACCTCTCCGAGGGGCGGGGCACCACCCGTCCGTTCGAACTGCTGGGCGCCGAGGGGATCGACCGGCGGTGGGCGGAGGCGGCCAACGCGCTGGAGCTTCCGGGGGTGCGGTTCCGCGAGGCGTACTTCGCTCCCACCTTCTCCAAGTTCCAGGGCAGGACGGTCGGCGGGGTGCAGGTCCAGGTGCACGACCCGGCCGCGTTCGACCCCGTGCGCGCCGGGATCGGACTGCTCGTCAGCGCCAAGCGGTCGTGGAGCGGCTTCGCCTGGCGGCCCGACCACTGGATCGACAAGCTGACGGGGTCGACCCGGGTGCGGACGCTGATCGACGCGGGCGCGGACACGGACGAGGTCGTGGGGGCGTGGGCCGCGGACCTGGCGGCCTTCCGTGCCGTACGGAAGGAGTACCTGCTCTACCGCTGACGGGGGCGCACGACACCTGGGTGCCGTCGTCCGGCATGCTCCTGTCTGCCGTGAGGTCCCTGCCGTGGAGTCCCCTGCCGTGAGGTTCCGGCGGCGCGCCCGCGCCGGACGTCTGGCCGTCCCTCCGCATGGGCACAATGCCCCTGGAGCAGCGCACCTCGACGCGGAGGGACGGGGCAGGCCATGGCCGGAGCGACGGTGGAGCCCTATCGGAAGATCACCTTCGACAAGGACGGCGACGGCGCGGCCGGGCAGCGCGAGGCCCTCGCGGACCTGGCCTCCCGGGGGGCCACGGATCTCGTGGTGTTCGCCCACGGGTGGAACAACTCCCCCTCCGTGGCCGCCCGGCTGTTCGAGGCCTTCTTCGCTCCCTTCCCCGGCGTGCTGCGGCCGGGGGCGCGGGTGGTGTACGCGGGGGTGGTCTGGCCCTCCGTCATGTTCACGGACGAGCCGGTCCCCGACTTCGAGGCCGTGGCGGCGGCGCACCCCGGCAAGGAGGCGGCGGTGGAGCGGCTCGGTGTGCTGCTCCGGGCACAGCCGGAGGACGAGGCCGCCTTCACCGAGTTCGGCGAGCTGTTGCGGGAGTTGACCGGGACAGGAGCCGCGGCTCGGCACCTCTCGACGGCGCCGGACGGGTCGGACGTGCCGGACTTCCTGCTGGGCGACCCGGTCGCCGTCTGCGCGATGTTCGCCGACGCCCTGGAGGAGGCGGCCGGGCCGGGAGGCGTGCCCGCACCGCGCGAGGGGGCCTTCGGGGGCGGCTTCGGGCGGTACTGGAAGGGGGCGAGGGAGGCGCTGCGCCAGGCCACGTACTACACGATGAAGCGCCGGGCCGGCACGGTCGGCGAGCGCGGGCTCGGCCCCCTGATCGGCGGGCTCGCACGCTCCTCCCCCGGGCTGCGGATCCATCTCGTCGGGCACAGCATGGGTGCGCGGCTCGTCGCGTTCGCCCTGCGCGGGCTGCCGGCCGGGGCGGACAACGTGAAGTCGGTGACGCTCCTCCAGGGCGCCTTCTCCCATTACGCGTTCGCCGCGAGCCTCCCGCACGAGCCGGGCCGCGGCGGTGCGCTGCGCGACCTCCAGCGGCGCGTCGACGGGCCGGTGATCGCCTGCTACTCCCGCCATGACACGGCCCTCCGGGTGATCTATCCGCTGGCCTCCCGGCTGGCCCGGGACGCCGCGTCGCTCCTGGGCGGCGACAAGCGCTGGTGGGCGGTCGGCCACGACGGCATCCAGGCGGTGCGGGGAACGGTCGCCCTGACCCTGGCGTCGGCGCTGGACGGCTCGCTGCCGGAGTCGGGGTGCGTCAGCGTGGACGCGGCGCAGGTGGTCGGGGAGCACAGCGACATCTGCCACCCGGAACTGGCCCGGCTGGTGGCGCTGGGGGCGCGCATCGGGCGGTAGCCCGGCCGGGGTCGACCCGACGGCGGAGACGGGCGGGGGCCGACCACTCCGCGCGGGCTCGGGCCCGGCGGCGCCGCATGCCCTTCCGCTGCGGTCATGCGCGTCCGACGGGGCGAAATCACGCCATTCGTACGGGGGACGGGCCCCGTCGGAGGCGGCGGGATCGCCGCTGCCCCCGCACGCCCCCGTTGGCCGCGATACGGGGGTCGACCTGCGCACCTGGGCCGCGTACCCGGTGACCGCGCACGGCACCCGGCCGCGGTGCGACCGCTCCGGACCCATGTCGGACAGGGCGCCGTGGGCGGCCCTCCGGAAGGCCGCCGGGTGTCTCGTATGGGCCCCGTCGAATTTTGGATGGAACAGGACGGGGCACTCGTTCGTCCATCCCATAACGTCCTTGACGCCGAAGTACGAGCGACGGAGGTGCGGAGCGATGGCCGGTTTCCGGAGTCTTGCGAGACAGGTACGCGATCCGGGGTGCGACACGGCCCTGCGGAGGTACTCCCTGCGCAAGTGCCTGGAGAGGTTCGCCCCTTACGGGCACCGCGCGACCTGGGACCATCTGTGCCGTCGGCACAGGTTCGGCCCCGAGGACCGGGAGCTCGATCCGGGGCGGCTGGTGGCCGCGCTCGAGGAGTTGGAGGAGGCGCGGGCGGTATGGCTCGCGTACGAGCGGGAGTTCGCCGACCGTCGGCGGCGGGAGAAGCACGACGGGCTGCGCCGGCCCGGCGCGCTCGACGACTGGCACCGGCGGACCTGGGGTGGCAACGGCGTGGCGCGCTGCGACGATCCGGCGGTCCACCCGTCGGAGCCGCTGGCCGAGGTGCTGCGCCGGCTGATCACGGCGCTGGAGTCGGATCCGGGCGAGCGGTGCCCGGTGTGCGCCGGACAGCGGATCGAGTGGCGGCCCGACCTGGACGACGAGCCGTGGTTCGGCCCGGTGTGCGGGGAGTGCGGAGTGGTCGTCCCGCGGGCGGTCCTCACCTCCCGGGCGCTGGCACGGGCACGCGGTGAGTCCTTGCCCCAGCTGGCCTCCGTGGCCTAGGTCGTGTCCTCGCGTGCTGCCGGACGGCCGGCGCGCGCGGGGGCGACGCCGGGCCGCCGAGGACCGCGTCGTGACGGATCGGGCACGCTAGCAGAGCTGAAAACGGTTCGCCCAGGGGAATTCGGCACCGGCACAGTGACCGGTGATGACCACACCACCTGAGCGACCGGAGAACTGAGATGTCGACGCTGCGCGTCACCGCCGAACTGCTGACCGTCCACGCCCATCCCAACGCCGACGCCCTCGAACTGGCCCAGGTGGGCCTCTACCGGGCCGTCGTCGCCAAGGGCGCGTACCGCAGTGGCGATGCCGCGATCTACATCCCGGAACAGGCCGTGCTCCCCGCCGCGCTCGTCGAGGAGCTGGGGCTGACCGGACGGCTCTCGGGGAAGGCGTCGGACCGGGTCAAGGCGGTGAGGCTGCGCGGCGAGTTGTCGCAGGGTCTCGTGTGCCGGCCCAGGGCGCTCGCGGACGTGGACCTGGAACGGGCGGCCGCCGAGGGGACCGACTTCGCCGAGGTGCTCGGGATCACGAAGTGGGTGCCGCCGATCCCGCCGACGATGAGCGGGGACGTGGAGTCCGCGCCCGATCTGCTGCCCTGGGTCGACATCGAGAACCTGCAGCGCTATCCGGGGATCTTCGAGCCCGGCGAGCCGGTGGTGCTGACCGAGAAGCTGCACGGCACGGCCTGCCTGACGACCTACACCGCCGAGGACGGCCGGGTCCGGGTCTCCTCCAAGGGGTTCGGCGCCAAGGGCCTGGCCCTGACGGAGGACCCGCGCAACCTGTACTGGCGGGCGGTCCTCGGCCACGACGTCCCCGCCGTCGCCGCACGTCTGGCCGAACGGCTGGGCGCGAGACGGGTGGGGCTGTTCGGCGAGGTCTACGGCTCCGGGGTGCAGGACCTCGGCTACGGCGCCGACGCCCGTACCCCGGGCGTCGGTTACGCGGTCTTCGACGTCTCGGCCGAGATCGACGGCCAGGTGCGGTGGCTGGACCCGGCCGCCGTCCTGGAGCCGGGCGAACTGCCCCTGGTGCCGAAGCTGTTCGAAGGGCCCTACGACCTCGACACGGTGCTCGGACTGGCGAGCGGCCGGGAGACGGTCTCGGGGCGCGGGCTGCACCTGCGCGAGGGCGTCGTGATCCGCCCGGCGACCGAGCGGTACAGCCCCGTCACGGGCGGCCGCGCCATCGCCAAGGCGGTCAGCCCGGCGTATCTGACGCGCAAGGGCGGCACCGAGTTCGAGTAGGGGGAACGCGCTGGACCCGGGCGTGAGACCAGGGGCCCGCCCACGGGGGTGGCGGGCCCCTTTCCCGTCCCTCGCGGCCCGCCGTCCGCCCCTGTCCCGTCGGCTTCGCCCGCTACTCGTCCGCCGCCGGCCGGCGCTCGGCCATCAGGCGCGAGCCCGTCATGCGGCGGCCGAAGACGTCGTCGGGGTTGGACAGCACGCAGGTCTCCAGCGACAGGCACCCGCAGCCGATGCAGTCGCTCAGATGGTCCCGCAGCCGGCCGAGCTGGGTGATCCGCTCGTCGAGTTCCGTGCGCCAGGCCGCCGAAAGGCGCGCCCAGTCCTCGTGGGTGGGCGTGCGCTCCTCGGGCAGGGCGGCGAGCGCGGTCCTGACCGTCGCCAGCGGGATGCCGACGCGCTGCGCCGCCCGGATGAAGGCGACCCGGCGCAGGGTGTCGCGGCCGTACCGGCGCTGGTTGCCGCTGGTACGACGGCTGGTGATCAGTCCCTTGGACTCGTAGAAGTGCAGGGCGGAAACGGCGGCCCCGCTGCGCGCGGCCAGCTGACCGACGGTGAGCTCGTGGATCTTCTCCGGAATCTGTGGCACCCCTCGAACCCTACTGGTGGGTCCCGTTCGTCCGTTGACAGGAGCCCGCCCACCCCCACATGCTGAGCAAGCGCTTAGACATGGGTACGAGAAGGGACGAGGAAACATGGCAGAGCCGAGGATCTTCACCTCCGCGGAGGAGCTCCGCGCCGCCGTCGGCGAGCAGCTGGGCCACAGCGAGTGGCTGGAGATCGAGCAGAAGCGGATCGACCTGTTCGCCGACGCGACCGGTGACCACCAGTGGATCCACGTGGACCCGGAGCGGGCCGCGGCCGGCCCGTTCGGCACGACCATCGCGCACGGCTATCTGACGCTCTCGCTGCTGCCGGCGCTCGTCCCGCAGATCATGCGCGTCGAGGGCATGAAGATGGGCATCAACTACGGCACGGAGAAGGTCCGCTTCCCCGCCCCCGTCCCGGTCGGCTCGCGGCTGCGCGCCGGCGCGGTGCTGACGAAGGTCGAGGAGGCCGGGGGCGGCGTACAGGTGACCGCGACGGTGACGATCGAGCGCGAGGGCGGCGACAAGCCGGTCTGCGTCGCCGAGTCGGTCTCCCGCTACTACTTCTGAGCGCCGACCATCCGCAGCACGAGGTCGGCGTAGAGCGCGCCGACCTCGTCCGGCGTCCTGCGGCCCTGGACGTTGAACCAGCGCGAGACGTCGATGCACAGCGAGAGCACCGCGACGGTGGCGCCCGCGACGTCGGGGACGTCGAACTCCCCGGCCGCCACGCCCTCGTCGATGATCCGGCGCACGGCCGCGTCGGACTCGCGGCGCAGGGCGACGATCTCGGTGCGGTGCTCGGGAGCGAGCGCGTCGAGTTCGTACTGCACGACGCGCGCGGTGGTGTGCCGCTCGGCGTGCCAGCGCACGAAGGACCGTACGGCGTCGGCGAGCCGCTCACCCGCCGTGCCGTCGCCGTCCGCCGCGACCCGGAGGATCTCCAGGGCCTTGTCGTGGCCGATGCGGCTGATCCGGTGGAGCAGCTCTTCCTTGGTCTTGTAGTGGATGTAGAGCGCGGCCGGGCTCATTCCGGCCCGGCCGGCGATGTCACGGGTCGTGGTGGCGTGGTAGCCGCGCTCGGCGAACGCCTCGACGGCCGCCACCAGCAGCCGCCTGGCCGCTTCGGGCGTGACCTCGCCCCACGGCACGTCCTCGCCGCCGGGCGTCTCCTCCGTCGCGTCCGCCGCGCTCATCGTTCGCCCCTTCTCCAGCCGTCAGGACGAACACCATACAACGAAGCTGAGCAAGCGCTTAGAGCCGCGGGCCTCAGAGCTTCTGGAAGGGGTCGTGCTCGGCGAGGAGCTTCTCGAGCCGCGCCTGGTCGACCCGGCTGACGATCTGCCCGGCCTCCTGGCGGTCGCGGACGACCTTGGCGAGCGTGAAGGCGGACGTGGTGAGGTAGAGGACCGCGATGGCGAGGAAGGCCCGCACCCAGGCGTCGGCGTCCAGCTGGAAGATGCCGATGCCGACGGCCGCGAGGGCGAGCCCGAAGGAGAGGACGGCCTGCAGGTAGTAGGCCGCCGTGTTCTGCTGCTTGACCGGTGTGTCGCTCATGGGGACAGCATCGGGCGGATGTGGCGGGCCCCACATCCGCCCGGATACTCAGGCGAGTACTCAGAACGCCGAGACACCGGTGAGCGCCCGGCCGATGATCAGCTTCTGGATCTGGCTGGTGCCCTCGTACAGGGTCATGACGCGGGCGTCGCGCAGGAGCTTCCCGACCGGGTACTCGTCGATGTAGCCGTAGCCGCCGAAGACCTGCAGGGCGTTGTTCGCCGCCCGGACGGCGGCCTCGGAGGCGTACAGCTTGGCCTTCGACGCGGCGGTGGCGAAGTCCTGGCCCCGGTCGATCAGATCCGCGACGCGCCAGGTCAGTAGCCGCGCGGCGTCCACGTCGACGGCGATGTCGCTGATCAGCTCCTGCACCAGCTGATAGGAGGCGATGGACTTGCCGAACTGCTCACGCTCCCCCGCGTAGCGCACGGCGGCGTCGAGCGCGGCCTGCGCGATGCCGACGCAGCCGGCGGCGACCGACATGCGCCCCTTGGCGAGGGCGGACATGGCGATGGCGAAGCCCTTGCCCTCCGGCCCCATCATCGCGTCGGCGGGGACCCGGACGCCCTCCAGGACCAGTTCGGCCGTCGCCTGGCCGCGCAGGCCGAGCTTGCCGTGAATGGTGCGGCGCGTGAGGCCGGGGGTGTCCGTGGGGACCAGGAAGGCGGAGACGCCCTTGTGGCCGGGGGTGTCGTTGGTCCGGGCGAAGAGAAGCACGACGTCGGCCCAGGTGCCGTTGGTGATGAACATCTTGGAGCCGTCGAGGACGTACGAGTCCCCCTCGCGGACGGCCCTGGTGGCGAGGGAGCCGGCGTCGGAGCCCGTGCCGGGCTCGGTCAGACCGAAGCAGCCGACGGCGTCGCCGGCGGTGAGCCGGGGCAGCCACCGCCTCTTCTGCTCCTCGCTGCCCCAGGCGGCGATGGTCTTCGCCACGAGGCCGAGCGAGACGGAGACGATCCCGCGCACGGACGAGTCGCCGCGCCCGAGCTCCTCGGTGACCAGGCAGTAGGCAAGGTGGTCACCGCCCGAGCCGCCGTACTCCTCGGGGACGGTGAGACCGAGGAAGCCGAGCGCCCCGAGCTTCTTCACGATCGACTTGTCGACGTTCTCCGCACGGTCCCACTCCACGGCGTGCGGGGTGACCTCGCGCGCGACGAAGTCCTCGGCGAGCTGCCGTACGGCTTCCTGCTCCTCGCTCAGCTCCAGATTCACGGTGCCACCCCACTCGGTTTTAATTACCACTGCTAGTTTTTGTCGGCACGCCTACTATGTGCGCCATGGCCCGACCGCGCAAGCCCCTCCTGAGCAGAGACCGGATCGTCGAGACGGCGAGCGCTCTCGTGGACGCGGAGGGGCTCGCGGCCCTCTCCACACGGCGGCTCGCGGCCCAGCTGGGCGTGAGCGGACCGTCGCTCTACAACCACTTCCGCACGAAGGACGAGATCCTCGACGCCGTCGCGGACGCGGTCAGCGCGAAAGTCGACCTGTCGATGTTCGACGAGGACGACGGACGCGACTGGCGTACGGCGCTGCAGGCGTGGGCCGCCTCCTACCGCGCCGCGCTCGCCGACCACCCGAACATCGTCCCGGTCCTGGCCCAGGGTCCCGGCCGCCGTCCGGCGGGCCTGCGCGTGGCGGACGCCGTCTTCGGCGCGATGGTCCGGGCCGGCTGGCCACCGGCCCAGGCGACCTACATCGGCGCCCTGATGCGCTACTTCGTCACGGGCTCGGCACTGGGCTCCTTCGCCCGCGGCTTCGTCGACGACGAGACGGCCTACGACCCGGCGGACTACCCCCACCTCGGCCAGGCCCACCTGCTCGCGGAGCACCGGCAGAAGGTCGACGAGGGCGCGTTCGACACGGGACTCCGGGCGCTGCTCGACGGACTGTCGCTGCAGTACGCGGCGGGCGTACGGGGAGCGTGGGCCAAGCAGGAGACGACGAGCGGGGCGTAGCGCGGGCCGGGACGGGGGACGCGGAAGCGGTCCGCACCCGGTGGTGGGCGGGGCCCCGGGGGACCGTCGCCCGGGCCGGTCCGCGGACGGCGACCACCGGTCCGCGGACGGCGACCACCGGCCCGCGGTGCCGGTCCGCCGGCGGGGGCGGGCTCGGGGAACGTTCGGCCGGCACCGAAACGTGGGTGCGGCACCCTGGTGCCATGGCCGCCAAAGACCTCGCCGCCCTCGCGGCTCTCCTCGCCGACGAGACCCGCGCGGCTTTCCTGCTCGCCCTGCTGGACGGGCGGGCCTGGACGGCCGGGGAGCTGGCGCGGCACGCCGGGGTGGCGGCGTCCACCGCAAGTGAGCACCTCGGGAAGCTCGTCGCGGGCGGCGTCCTCGCCGAGGAGCGGCAGGGCAGGCACCGCTACGTCCGCCTGGCCGACTCCGGCATCGCGCACCTCGTGGAGGACCTGGCCGCCCGCGCCGAACCCGTGCGGCGGGACCCGCCGCGCACCCTGCGGGCCGCGAGCGCCGGACGCGCGATGGCGCGGGGGCGGACCTGCTACGACCACCTCGCCGGGCGGCTCGGCATCACGATCACGGACGCCATGACCGATCGCGGCCTGCTGCGCCAGGACACGGGGTTCGCGCTCACCGACCGTGGCCTGCGGTGGTTCGGCGAGCTGGGCATCCCGCTGGAACCGGCGGGGCGGCGGCCCGTCGCACGGGCCTGTCTCGACTGGACCGAACGGAGACCGCATCTGGCGGGGGTGGCCGGCGCGGCACTCTGCCGTCACGCGCTCGACACCGGCTGGTGCGTACGGATCGGGTCGGAGCGCGCCGTGAAGGTCACCGGCACGGGGGAAGAGGCGCTCCGGGACGCCCTCGGCATCGAGCCGGAGAGAATTCGGTGAGCGCCGAAGCGTCCAGGCCCTACGGTCGGCCCATGACCAACTCCCCCGCCACCACCTCCCGCCTCGCACTCGCCGCCGCCGGCGTCACGGTCGTCCTGTGGGCCTCGGCCTTCGTCTCCATCCGCAGCGCCGGCGCCGCCTACTCCCCCGGAGCGCTCGCGCTGGGGCGGCTGCTCGCCGGAGCCGTCGTCCTCGGCTGCGTGCTGCTGATACGGCGTGAGGGGCTGCCGTCCCGGCAGGCCTGGCCGGGGATCCTGATCTCCGGACTGCTCTGGTTCGGCGTCTACATGGTGGTGCTGAACTGGGGCGAGCAGGAGGTCGACGCCGGCACGGCCGCGATGGTCGTCAACATCGGCCCGATCCTGATCGCCCTGCTCGGAGCCCGCTTCCTGCACGAGAAGCTGCCGCCCCGGCTGCTCGCGGGCATGGCCGTGTCGTTCGCGGGCGCGGTGGCCGTGGGCCTGTCCATGTCGGGCGAGGGGCACGCCTCGGTCCTCGGCGTGCTGCTGTGCCTGCTCGCGGCGATCGCGTACGCGGGCGGGGTCGTCGCCCAGAAGCCCGCGCTGGCGCACGGAAGCGCCCTCCAGGTCACCACCTTCGGCTGCCTGGTGGGCGCGGTGGGATGCGTGCCCTTCGCCCCGCAGCTGCTCGACGAGGTGGGGCGCGCCCCGCTTCCGGCGACCCTGAACATGGTCTACCTCGGTGTCTTCCCCACCGCGCTCGCCTTCACGACCTGGGCGTACGCCCTGGCCCGGACGACCGCGGGGCGGATGGGCGCGACCACGTACGCCGTACCGGCACTGGTCGTGGTGATGGCGTGGGTGTTCCTCGGTGAGCTGCCGGGGCTGCTGACGCTCGCGGGCGGCGTGCTGTGCCTGGCGGGCGTGGCGGTGGCCCGGTCCCGGCCGAAGGCGCCGAAGACGGTGCCGGCGGCCGGCAGCGCCGACACGGCCCCGGAGGCCCCGGAGAAGGTCTGACGCCGCAGAGGGCCCGGCCGCGGCCCCGGCCCGGCCCCCGGCGTACGGGGGCCGGGCCGGGGCGCACCGGGGTGAAAGCGGGCCACTGGGGCGGCTTGCGACAGTCCCGCCCGCCCCGCGCCGCCCGGCACGCGCTAGAAGATCACCAGCGCCCGGCCGCCCTTGCCCGCGAGCATGTTGTCGAAGGCGCCCGGGATGCCGTCGAGCGTGATCCGCTCGGTGACCAGGGTGCTCAGGTCGAGACGGCCGGCCCTGATGTGCTCGGCGAGGACCGGCAGGTCCCTCACCGGGTCGGAGTTGCCGTAGACGCAACCGGTCAGGGTGCGCCCCCAGTGGAAGATCTCCAGGGCGTGGAAGGTGACCTTCTGGTCCTTGCCGCCGATGCCGACGACCGTGGTGCGGCCGCCCCGCCGGGTGGATTCCCAGGCGGTACGGATGGTGACGGCGCGGCCGACGCATTCGACGGCGACGTCGGCGCCCTGGCCGCCCGTCAGCTTGCGGATCTCGCGGGGGGTCGTGTCGGAGGCGACGACGTACTCGGTGGCTCCGGCGGCCCGGGCCAGGGCCTCCTTCTCGGGTGACACGTCGACCGCGATGATCGGCGAGGCGCCGGCGACACGAGCGGCCTGGAGGGCCGCGAGGCCCACGCCTCCCACGCCGAAGACGACGACGGACTCCCCGTCCCGGACCCGGGCGGAGTGATGGACCGCGCCCCAGCCGGTGAGGACGGCGCAGCCGAGGAGGGCCGCGTCGGCGAGCGGGACGCCCTCGGGGGCCGGCAGCACGCACGACGCCGCGACGACGGTCTCCTCGGCGAAAGCGGCGACGTTGAGGCCGGGGTGGAGTTCGGTGCCGTCCTCGGTGACGGCGTGGATGTTCTCGGCCCCCTTCAGGGCGTCCACGCAGAGCCACACCTCGCCCAGGGAGCAGGGGTGGCAGGAGCCGCAGGACGGCGCCCAGTTGAGGACGACGGCGTCGCCGGGGGCGACATGGGCGACGCCCTCGCCGACGGAGACGACCGTGCCGGCGCCCTCGTGGCCGAGGACGGCCGGGACCGGCAGCCGCATGGTGCCGTTGGTGAGGGAGAGGTCGGAGTGGCAGACGCCGGCGGCGGTCAGCCGGATGCGGACCTGGCCGGGGCCGGGCTCGGGGAGTCGGATGCCGACGATCTCCAGGGGAGAGCCGACGGCGGGCAGGACGGCGGCGCGGATCACGCTCACGCTCAGGGCTCCTCGGGGCTCAGAACTGGAGGGACTTGGTCTGGAGGTACTCGGAGAGGCCGTGGGCGCCGAGTTCGCGTCCGACGCCCGACTGCTTGTAGCCGCCGAAGGGCGCCAGCGGGTTGAAGCGGCCGCCGTTGATGTCGACCTGGCCGGTCTCCATGCGCCGGGCGAAGGCGACGGCTTCCTCCCGCTCGCCCCAGACGGCACCGGAGAGGCCGTAGACGGTCCCGTTGGCGATGGCGAGGGCGTCTGCCTCGTCCTCGTAGCGGAGGATCGAGACGACGGGGCCGAAGATCTCCTCCTGCGCGATGGTCATCTCGGGCGTGACGTCGGCGAAGACGGTCGGGGAGACGTAGTAGCCGGTCTCCCTGGGGGCCTCGGGGCCGCCGGCGACGATCCGGGCGCCTTCCTCGACGCCCTTCTCGATGTAGCCGCGGACGCGCTGCTGCTGCTTGGCGTTGACGAGCGGTCCGACGCGCTCGCCGGGGACGTACTTCGCGACGGCCTCGGCGGCGAGGGCCACGGCCTCGTCGTACTGGTCGGTGTGGACCAGCATCCGGGTCCAGGCGCTGCACGTCTGGCCCGAGTTGGACATGACGTTGGCGATGCCGGCGGAGACCGCCTTGCCGAGGTCGGCGCCGGGCAGGATCACGTTCGCCGACTTCCCGCCGAGCTCCAGGGCGACCCGCTTGACCGCTCCGGCGGCCGTGGCGCCGATCCGCTTGCCGACGGCCGTGGAACCGGTGAAGGAGACGAGGTCGACGTCCGCGTGCTCGGCGAGCGCCTGTCCGGCGACCGGGCCGAGGCCGGTGACGAGGTTGAAGACGCCGGCCGGGACACCGGCCTCGTGGACGGCCTCGGCGAAGAGCTGGGCGGTCAGCGGGGTGTCCTCGGCGGGCTTGAGGACGACGGTGCAGCCGGCCGCGAGCGCGGGGGCGACCTTGGCGACGATCTGGTGGAGCGGGTAGTTCCACGGGGTGATCGCGCCGACGACGCCCACGGGCTCGGAGTAGACGGTGGAGTTGCCGACCTTCTCCTCGAAGGGGTGGGTGGCCGCGAGCTCGGCGTACGAGCCCGCCACGGCGATGGGCAGTCCGGTGTGGACGGCGGCGGCGAGCCTGGGCGGGGAGCCCAGCTCGGCCGTGACCGTGGCGGTGATGTCCTCGGCGCGGGCCGTCAGGGCGTCGCGGAGGGCTCCGAGGCGGGCGGCGCGCTCGGCGGGCGGGGTGGCGGCCCAGGCGGGGAAGGCCGCGCGGGCCGCGCGTACGGCCGCGTCGACGTCCTCGGCGGTCCCCGCGGGGACGTGGGCGATGACCTGCTCGTCCGCCGGGTTGATCACCGGGATCGTCTCCGTGGAGGAGGCGGGGCGCCACTCCCCGCCGATGTACATCGCGTCGTGGGCCTTCATCCGCTGTCTCCTCACGTTACCGACCGGTTCGCCGTCCGCACCAAACTAGCGCTGATAGTTTTCCAGCGCCAGAGCCCTCCGCCGTGCGCCGCGTCTCAGTGGCCGGCGCGCGACGGCGAAAGGCGCGCGCCGGAGCCCGGCGCGCCCCGGAAGGCGGGCACGCGCCGCCGCTCAGAAGTCGGCGAGGGTCGGTTCGCCGAGCCGGGCCACCGACTCCTGCGCGAAGAGGCTCTCGTCCGCGTCCCTGATCCGCTCGATCCACGGGTCACGGACCGGAGCCTCGGCGGCCGGGTAGAGCAGGATCAGCTCGTACGAACGCTCCCGCTCGATGGTGCCGTTCCCGTCCCGCCACCGTCCACGGCCCTCCCGCACCGTCAGACCGCCGGGGAAAGCGGGGGTCACCTCCTTGTCGACGAAGGCCGTGAACCGCCGGTCGGTCACGTCCGCTCCCCCGTCGGGGCGTCGCGTGCCGAAGAGGAGCCGGGTCTCCACGTACGGCTTGCCACGGCTCTTCGGCCCGGCGGCGGCGACGGCGCGCGGCGCCTTGTCCGCCGTCGTCGCCCCGGTGGCCGTCGTCACCGTCGCGGCGGTCCTGGCGGTGGCCGTCGCGGTGGTCGTCGCCTCCTCGCCGAGCGTGGCGTAGGCGGGGGCGCGGCCGTGACGAGCAGCAGGCCGGCGGCGCACGCGGCCAGTCGGTCACGGGTGGTGGTGAACGGGTGGCGGGCCATGTGCACGTCCCTGTGTCGTGACGGTTCGAGGAGACCGGACGAGCCGATCATGCGGGATCGTCCGGCCGCCGGTCGGTACGCGCGGGCGCGCGCCGGAAGCCGACGGGCACGCGCCGGGTGGCACGGCCCGCCGGCTTCCGGCGTGACGGAGTCAGATCTTCTTGTCGACATCCGTGAGGTGGGCGTAGACGACGACGTTCGACTCGTACCCCTTCTTCGGATCGAACGCGCCCCCGCACGTGAGGAGTCGCAGCTCGGGGCGGCCCCTGGAGCCGTACACCTCCTCGTCCGGGAATCCGGCCTTCGTGTACGTACGGACCTTGTCCACCGTGAACACGGCGACACGGCCGTCGGCCCGGGCGACGCGGACGGTGTTGCCGGGGCTGAGCACGTTGAGGTTGAGGAAGATGGCGGGCCCGCTGCGGGTGTCGCGGTGGCCGACGACGACCGCCGTACCGCGCTCGCCCGGCGAGGGGCCGTTGCGGTACCAGCCGACGACGCGGGGGTTGTCGACCGGCGGGGTGGCGAGCCGCCCCGAGGCGTCGAGTCCCAGTCCGACGACCGGCGCCTCGATGGTGATGGCGGGTACCGCCAGACCGGTGGGGCGCGAACGCGCCAGGGGTGCGGGCGGCGACGCCGGCCCGGCCTCCGCCTCGGGTTTGGCCTTGGCCTTGGCCTCCGGCTTCGGCTTCGGCTTGGGCCTGGGATCGGCAGAGGGCTCCGGATCGGCCGTCGGCCGCGGTGGCGGCGCGGGCTCCGGGGGCGCCTTCGGTTTCTGGTCGGCGTGGTGCCCGGATACGGCCGGGGCGGCGGCCGCTGCCGCCCCGTGCGCGGCCGGGGCGGCCGCGATCGGTGGGCCCGACGGTTCCCCGTCCTGGGCCCACCAGATGCCGCCGACCACCAGCGACAGGGCCACCACCACCGTCCGGGCGAGCCGGAGGAGGCGCCGCTGCCTGCGCGTGTAGCGGGACCTACGCGGCGCCATCGGTGCGGCGGCGCGACCGACGGAGACGGAGGAGGACGAGCCCGGCCGTACCGGCCAGACCCGCGGCGAGTGCCGTCCCGACACCGAAGGCGGAGGTCTCGTCACTGGCCAGCTGCGCGCTGCCGCCGCCGCCCGCCCCGACGGGGCCGTGCGGGGGCTTGCCGTGGTGGCCGCCGTTCTCGCCGTTCGGCGGGTTGTGGGTGAAGCCGGCGCAGTCGACCTTGAAGACCTTGCTCTTCTTGGCGCCCTGCTGGCCCACCCAGGTCCACTCGACCTTGTACATGCCGTCGGCGAGCTCCAGGTCCGGGGTGAAGCCGTTGCCGTCGGAGTCGACGGTGATGGAGCCGGGGGGCACCACGACGCTGCTCTTCGGCGGGTGCGGCTTGATGTTGTACGTGAGCGCCTGGAGCCCGTCGAAGCCGAGGGCCGCGATGTAGAACGTGCAGACCTTGGGCTCGTTGCGCTGGTCGGTCTCGGAGGTGCGCGGGGGCTCGTCGGGGCGCCCGGCGTGGTGGATCTTGACGTCGCCGTTGTCGCCGGGAGCCGCGACGGCGGCGGGCGCACCGGCCATGGCCACGGCGCCGAGCGCGAGTGTCGCGGCGGCGGTGGACAGAAGGGGACGGACAGCCAGAGCGGTCATGCGGGGGTTCCTCCAGTCATGAAGACGGTCGGATGAATCAACCGATAATCTGACTATCTGTCATTACGTGACCGCGGAGAGTCGTCGCAACGCCGCGACACCCCCCGACATTCACCCGCCCGGCGGAGGCACCGCCCCGTCCCCGCCGGCTCCCGGGGACGCGCTCAGATGATCCCGAAGAGGATCCCCGCGGCGAGGACCACGAGGGAGGTCAGCGCGGCCCACTTCACCGTGAACTTCGTGTGGTCGCCGAACTCGACCTTCGCCATGCCGACCAGCACGTACACGGCGGGTACCAGCGGGCTCGACATGTGCAGGGCCTGGCCGACCAGGGAGGCGCGGGCGATCTCCAGCGGCGGGACACCGTGCGCCGCGCCCGCCTCCGCGAGGACCGGCAGTACGCCGAAGTAGAAGCCGTCGTTCGACATGAAGTACGTGAGCGGCAGGCTGAGCACCCCCGTGACCAGGGCCATGTGCGGGCCCATGCCCTCGGGAATGGCGCCGACCAGCCAGTCGGCCATGTGCTCGACCATGCCGGTGCCGGTGAGCACGCCGGTGAAGACCGCCGCGGCGAAGACCATGCCGGAGACGTTGAGGACGTTGTCGGCGTGCGCGGCGATCCGCGCCTTCTGCTCCGCCATCTTCGGGTAGTTGACGCTGAGCGCCAGCGCGGCCCCGATGAGGAACAGCACCGGGATGGGCAGGAGCTCGAGGATCATCGACGCCAGCAGGGCGGCCGTGAGCCCGGCGTTGAACCAGTACAGGCGGGGCCGCAGCGTCGGGCGGTCCGGGTCGAGCCCCTGGAAGCCGTCACCCGCGGTCACGCCGGGCGCGTCGCCCGCCCCGCCGCCGGCCGTGAGGGTGCCTGCACCGCCGTCGGCCGACGAACCGCCCGCACCGCCCCCGGCCGCCACCAGCACCGTCTCCGGCTCCGCCTCCGCCACGAGCGCCTCGTCGAGGGTCAGGTATCCGATCCGCTTGCGCTCGCGGCGGCCGAGGACGTACGCGAGGAGGAGGACGAAGAGCAGGCCCGCGCCGAGGGCCGGGATCATCGGCACGAACACGTCGGCCGCGTCCAGCTTCAGCGCGGTGGCGGCGCGGGCGGTGGGCCCGCCCCAGGGCAGGGTGTTCATGACGCCGTTGGCGGTGGCGGCGACGCCGGTCATGACGACCAGGCTCATCCCGAGCCGCTTGTACAGCGGATACATCGCGGAGACGGTGATCATGAAGGTGGTGGAGCCGTCGCCGTCGAGCGAGACGATCGCGGCCAGCACCGCCGTACCCACCACGACCCGCACCGGGTCCGCTTTGCAGAAGCGCAGGATGCCCCGGACGATCGGGTCGAAGAGCCCGACGTCGATCATCACCCCGAAGTAGACGATCGCGAACATCAGCATCGCCGCGGTGGGCGCGAGTTTGCCGACTCCTTCGAGGACGTAGTCGCCGAGCTGGGCACCCTGCCCCACGAACACGCAGAAGAGGGCAGGGATCAGCACGAGTGCCGCGATCGGGGACATCTTCTTCATCATGATCAGGACCAGGAAGGTCGCGATCATGGCGAAGCCGAGGACGGTCAGCATGGAGGACACCTCACGTTCACCTTTGAACTCCCACCGGGAGGACTCCACCGGTGCGGCGGTCCGGATGACGTTAGGTGCCCTCTTCCGCCGTTAACAAGATGTCCACGCGTGAGCAATACGAGCAAAAGGCCAGGTCACGGCAGGGGCGCCACCTCGACGGGGAAGCCGTTGAGGACGGCGGTGCCCGAGAGCGGGTCGAGCCGGGAGCCGTCGAGGAGCTGGTTGACGTTGACACCCGGGCGGGCGGCGGCGACGGAGAGCCGGGTGCCGGGCCGGTCGTGGCCCCAGCCGTGCGGCAGACTCACCACCCCGGTCCGCACGGTGTCGGTGATCTCCACCTCGACCTCCAGTGCGCCGCCCTCGGCGGTGACACGGGCCGGCTTCCCGTCGGCGAGCCCGAGCCGGTCGGCGTCCCGTGGGTGGACCTGGAGGGTGCACCGGTTGGAGCCTCCGTTGAGGGAGGGGACGTTGTGCAGCCAGCTGTTGTTGGAGCGCAGATGGCGGCGGCCGACGAGGACGAGCCCGTCCCGGCCGGCGTCCAGGGCGGCCCGCAGCCGGGGCAGGTCGGCGGCGATGGGCGGGGGAAGCAGCTCGACGCGCCCGCTGCGGGTCTTGAGGAGCTGCGGGATACGGGGCTTCAGCGGGCCGAGGTCGATGCCGTGGGGCGCCTGGCGGAGGTCTTCGAGTGCGAGGCCGTACGGGCCGAGGCGCAGCATCAGGTCGAGCCGCCGCTCGGCCCCGGTGCGGCCGTCCAGCAGCCCGGCCTGCACCTGCGGGTCGGCGCCGAACAGGGGCGAGTGCTCCTGGGTGACGGCCTTGGCGAGGGCGGCGTCGACGGCGAGGTCGTCGACCGCCGAGGGCGGGGCCCCGTGCATGCCGGACACGGCGAGGATCAGCCGGGCGTGGATCTCGCACTCGTCCATGCGTCCCTCCTCCAGGGGGACGGCGGCCGGGGAGTAGCGCGCCTGGTTGCGGACGGCGAAGCCGTTGAAGGCGAAGTCGAAGTGCGCGCTCTGGGAGGGCGGCGGCGGGGGCAGGACGACATCGGCGTGGCGCGTGGTCTCGTTGAGGTACGGATCGACGGCGACCATGAAGTCGAGGGCGCCGAGGGCGGCGTCGAGGCGCCGCCCGTCGGGCGCGGACAGGACCGGGTTGGCGGCGATGGTGACGACCGCGCGGATCCGGCCCTCGCCCTCCGTCTCGATCTCCTCGGCGAGGGCGGCCGTCGGCAGCTCGCCCTTGGCCTCGGGGTGGCCGGAGACCCTGCTCGTCCAGCGGCCGAGCGCGAAGCCCTTGCCGGGGCTCGCGGGGCGGGGCGCGGGGGCGGTGGCGGAGAGCGGGAAGAGCGCGCCGCCGGGACGGTCGAGGTTGCCGGTGAGGACGTTGAGGACGTCGACGAGCCAGCTGGCGACGGTGCCGTGCGCGACGGTGGAGCTGCCGATGCGTCCGTAGACGGCCGCCGAGGGCGCGGCGGCGAGTTCGCGGGCGACGTCGCGGATGGTGTCGGCGTCCAGATCGCATGCGTCCGCGACGGCTTCGGGGCCGAACGCCCCGAGGGCGGCGCGGACGTCCTCCACGCCCTCCACGTGGCCTTCGAGCGCGCCGAGGTCGGTGAGGCCCTCGTCGAAGAGGGTGTGGGCGAGCGCGGCGAGGAAGAGGGCGTCGGCGCCGGGGCGGATGGCGAGGTGCCGGTCGGCGAGGGCGGCCGTGCGGGTGCGGCGCGGGTCGACGACGGTCAGGGTACCGCCGCGCTTGCGCAGCGCCTTCAGCTTGCCGGGGAAGTCGGGGGCGGTGCACAGACTTCCGTTGGACTCCAGGGGGTTGGCCCCGAGCATCAGCAGATGGGCGGTGCGGTCCAGGTCCGGCACGGGGATGGCGAAGGGGTCGCCGAAGAGCAACCCGCTGGAGACGTGCTTGGGCATCTGGTCGAGCGTGGAGGCGGTGAAGAGGTTCCTGGTCCGCAGCGCACCGATCAGCAGCGGCGGGTAGAGGGCGCCGGCCATGGTGTGGACGTTCGGGTTGCCGAGGACGATACCCACCGCGTCGGGCCCGAACTCCTCGACCAGTGGCCGGATCCGGGCCGCGACGACGTCGAAGGCCTCCTCCCACGTGGCTTCCCGGAGGACGTCGCCCTCGCGGACGAGGGGGCCCCTCAGCCGGTCGGGATCGGCGTCGACCTCGGCGAACGAGGCGCCCTTGGGACAGATGAAGCCCTGGCTGAAGACGTCGTCACGATCGCCCCGCGCCTTGGTGACCCGGGATCCTTCGAGCGTCAGCGTCAGCCCGCAGGTGGCTTCGCAGAGGGGGCAGATGCGCAGGGCGGTGGACATGGCGGTCTCCCTGGGGCGGCGGCGGGTGGCGCCGAGCATACCGACCGGTTGGGATGAGCGGGAGGGGTTCGGCTCGCGGCGCTCGCGCGGACGCGGAGGGGTTCGGCTCGCGGCGCTCGCGCGGACGCGGAGGGCCGCTCTACGACAGGGAGGGTGCGAGGTACGCGTGCAGGAGCTCGCGCGTCTCGGCGATGAGGGCCGGGTCACCCGAGGAGTCCGTGCGGAAGGCGAGCTGGAGCAGGGCGTCGGTGGCCTCGACGCCGACCAGAACCTTGCGGCGCAGGGCCTCGTCCGCGGGGCGGTCGAGGACGCCGGCCAGCAGGACGCAGAGGCGGCCGGCGACCAGGTGGTTGGGGTCGTCGTCGCCGGGACCGCCCGGACTGGGGACGCCGAAGTCGACCAGGGCGAAGCCGGGTACCGACCGCTTCATGGCGATGTACTCGTCGAGGACGGTGTCGATGGCCCGGCCGGCGTCGACGGCCGGGAGCGCGGAGAGGCGGGCGGTGATGCGCTCGGCGTAGCTGTCGAGGTTGCGGTGGGCGAGGGCGGCGGCCATGGCGCGCTTGTTGCCGAAGAAGCGGTAGACCGAACCGATGGGGACGCCCGCACGGAGGGCGACGGCCCGGGTGCTCAGCTGTTCGTACCCGGTCTCGTCGAGGAGTTCGGCGCAGGCGTCGAGGATCCGGGCGAGGCGGTCCGCGCTGCGCTGCTGGACGGGGGTGCGGCGCAGCGCGGGCTGCGCGGACGGCGCCGGCGGCGTGGGCTTGCGGGGCGGTCGGGGCTGGGGCACGGGGACCATGATGCCGTCCGGGCTCGGGTCAGGCGACGAGCAGGCCGATACCGCCGAGGGTGTACACGATCATCAGCGCGAAGAGCGGGAGTTGGCCGGCCACCGCCCGGGCCGGCGGGAAGAGCCGCACGGCGCGGTCGTGGGCGGCGACGACCCCGAGGACGTGACCGGTGACGACGGCGAGGACCTGGAGGGTGGCGAGACCGCCGGGACCCAGGGGCGGGGCGGGCACGGGTGCGTTGTCAGTGCCCGCTGCCATCATGACGGTACGTGGTCCTTCGGTGACCAGGAGTGTGAAGTAGTGGGCGACGAGATAGCCGAGGGCGATCGGCAGGAGGGAGTGGGCGAAGGAGGTGAGGGGGTGGGCGAGTGCGCGGGACAGCAGGCGCAGCGCGCCGGCGCAGAGGCCGTAGAGGGCGGCGACGAGGGCGACGGCGGCGAGCAGTCCGAGGGTGGCGGTGAACGCCGGGCCGAGGGCGGAGGTCTGGAGGGTGGTGAGCCAGCGGGGGTGGTCGGAGAGGCCGTCGTAGGCGGTGGAGCCGAGGAGGACGCAGACGGTGGCGACGAGACCGGGGGTCTGGGGGGTGGAGTCGAGGCCGTCGAAGGGGGAGCGCAGGACGAGTCGGCCGTCGGTGCGGCGGCCGAGCGGGGAGAGCCGGGCGAGGAGGGAGGAGTAGACCTCGAAGGGGTCGGCGTGGGCGAACCAGTCGGGGCCGTGACGGGCGGCGCCGAGGAGGCCGGCGGCCGTGAGGACGGTGAGGAAGGTCAGGAGGGTGAGGCTCGACGCCGGTTCGGGAGCGGCGAGTTCGAGCCAGGCGAAGAGAAGGAGTCCGGCGGCCGCGGGGCGGATGCCGAGGCCGGGCGGCAGCGGGCGCGGGGTGCGGGGAGCGGGAAGCAGCGCGTGGAGGGCGCGCAGGGGGTTGAGGAGGCGCCAGACGGGTCCGAGGAGCAGGGAGGCGGGGACGAGCCCCACCCAGAGCAGGACGTAGACGGCGCCGGGCGCGGGGTTGCGGTCGGGGTCGTCCGGTCCGATGAGGAGGTGGAGCAGGACGGTGGTCGCGGCGGCCAGGCCGAGCAGGCGGAGGGCGGTGCGGGTGGCCGGGGCGTCGGCGAGGCGCTGGAGGACGGCGGGGAGCGGCTTGCCTGAGCGGTCGCCGTGGAACCGGGAGGAGGACCACATCAGGCCGAGGGCGAGGAAGGAGACGAAGAGCGCGGCGAAGGCACCCGCGTAGGCGTAGAAGGGCGAGAGGGGCAGGTCGTGCCGAGCGCCGACGCCGTGGGCGAGCGTGGTCACCGGACGAGGAGTTGGGTCAGCACGAGTCCGGACTCGTGCGTCTCGACCTCGAAGAGGCCGGTGCGGTCGGCGGTCAGGGTGAGGGAGCCGGGCCGGCCGGCCGGGAGCGGGAGCTCTCGGTCGTAGCCGTGGACATGGAGGGTGTCGGCGCGGTCGCTGGTGACACGCAGGGTGATCCGCTCGCCCTTCCTCAGTTCGATGCGGGAGGGGGCCGGACGGACGGACGTCCCGGAGACGGTGATCTCGACGGTCCGGCCGTCGGCGGTGGCCCCGGAGGGCGTCGGCGTGGTGCCGGTGGGCGGGACGCCGGGCGGGGCCGCGGCCGTCGGGGCGGCGGTGCCTGGCCGCTCGGCGGCGAGGGAGACGGTGGCCTCGACCGGCTTGCCCGCGACCGCCCAGACGGTGTGGTCGTCCGCGTGGAGGCGGACGGTCAGGGCGCGGGTGCCGGGCGGGACGTGGTGCCAGGGGCCGTAGACCCGCCCGGTCGCCCCGCCGGCCGGTCCCCCGGCACCGCCGCCCCCGTCGACGAGGAGCCGGGCGTACCCGCGGCCCGGGAGGGCCGCGCCGCCGACGCTCTCCGGGGTGAACCGGAACCTCTCCACCACGAGGTGGACGTTCCAGCCGCCCTCCGTGTCGGGCCGTGTCTCGACGCGCACCGCGGGCGCCCCCGCGGCCGGCACCTCCCGGAGCCGGTGCCCGGCCTCGTCCTTGGCGGCGAGCAGCGTGCCGCTGCCCGCCGTCGCCTCCTCGTGGCTGGTACCGGGCTTGTGGTGGGTCGTAGGTCGACCACCGCACCCCGCGACGGTCAGCGCGACGGCGAGCACGACCCCGGCGACAGCGGCGGCCCGGCCACGAAGGGCGGGACGGCCGGACGGGACGGCCCGGGTGGACGGGACGGCCCGGCCCGGCGCGACGTGCCGGCCCGGCGCGACGAACCGGATGGGCGGGGCGGCCCACTGGCGCCCGGCGGCCAGGTCCCCCGAGACGGCCAGGTCGGACAGCGCGGCCCGGTCTCCCGAGGCCGCCCGGTCCGGGACCGACCAGTCACGCACGACGGCCCAGCGGCTCGGGACGACCCACCGGCGCCCGGCGGCCAGGTCTCCCGAGGCGGCCAGTTCGGGCAGCACGGCCCGGTCTCCCGGGACCGCCCGCGTGGGTGACACGGTCGCCCGGGGGCGCGAGACGGTCGCCCTGGCGCGTCGGCGGCTCATGCGGCACCTCCGCCGTTCGCCGCACGGGTGGCCGCGGCGGTGGGCGAGGGGCCGGGGTCCGGGGCGGGGTCCCGGTCGCCCGCCGCCCCGGGCGCGCGTCGGCCCGCCACGACGACCGCCCAGAGCACCCACACCACCGCGAGGAGTCCCCGCAGCCAGGCGGGGCCGAGGGGGACCCAGGGAATCATCAGGACGGCCTTGTCGAAGGCGTCGAGGAGGGTGAGGAGGCCCAGGACCAGGGTGGTCCAGGCGAAGGCGGGGCGGGCCGGCCGCATCGCGACGCCGAGGGCCGTCCACCAGCCGCCGATCAGGAGGAGGGCAAGGGCGGGGAGGAGGCCGGAGGCCCGGCCGAGGGTCGAGCCGGCCACGTCCAGGCCGAGGCCAACGAGGCCGACGAGGGTCGCCGCCCCCGCGAGACGGCTGTGCCGGAGCCGGCGCCACCACAAGGCCGCGCCCATCAGGCCCAGGACGACCGCGCACGCGAGGGCGAGCTGGGTCTCGACGCGCTGGACGCCCCGGGCGCCGTACCAGTCGCAGCCCGCCGGGAGCCGCCGCGCCTGGACGTCGTAGTCGGCGCAGACCAGCAGATGGGCGAGCTTGGCCGGTTCGCCGACGAGCCGGTCGGTGTTCCCGGAGACATCGCCCCGCCGCGCCCCGCACTCGGGCAGGACGCCGGGGGTGGAGGCGCCGGTACCGGGCTGCCAGCAGTTGCCGCCGCCCTGGCCGTCCCACCACACGTCCGTGCGGTTCGGGCGGGACGCGCCGGACCGGTCGACGCCCAGGTGGTTCCCCGCGTAACGGTTGTGGTGGGAGGTGTCGGTCTGCTTGCCCCAGGCCGACTCGCCGCGGATGAAGGCGGGGACGGCGCTCAGGAAGAAGGCGGCGCGCTGGTGCCCGTACACCCAGTTGTCCTCGTAGAGGTTCCAGTTCCCTCCGGCGGTGATGATGCCGGTGCCCGGCGGCATGGAGATCTGCGGGCAGACGACACCCTGTTCGTAGCCGCGCTCGACGGGCGGCTTGGCGCAGGTGCCGTCGGCGACGTGTCGGTAGTAGTTCTGGTTGTTGTCGTGGATGAGGTTCCGCTCGAAGCGGGCGTGGTTCTGGGGCAGACCGGGGTGGCCGGGGAAGGCGGAGTCCATGGAGGCGCCGCCCATGTTGTGGTCGAACTCGTTGTCGTGCACCCAGACCGAGTCACCGGCCGTGCCCGAGTAGCCGACCATGTTGTGGTGGCTGCGGCAGCCGGTGATCTCGATGGAGTAGCGGGGGACGTCGTAGCCGCGGCCGTCGTTGATGTCGGAGGCCGAGCCTGGGTAGATGCCGGAGTCGCCGTTGCCGTACGACTCGCAGTTCTTGTAGAGGCCGTGGTCGGAGGCGAAGGTCAGGAAGCCGTATTCGTCGTTCCACCGGGTCAGGACGTCGTCGATGACGAAGCCGTCGGCCGCGAGGACGTACAGCGAGTTGAAGGTGGTGCGCTGGGCGGTGAAGTTGCGGAAGTAGATCCCGTCGGAGCGGTCGGCCCGCAGGGCGTTGAGCTTGGTGTACGCGGCGTCGACGACGACGTCGAGGCGGGAGGCTCCGGTGCCCTCGATCTGGAGGTTCTTCTTGCCGAGGATCGCGACCAGGTTCTGGTTGTGCGGGCACTGTCGCTGCTGTTCGTAGGAGAGGATCTGGTACCCGAGCGCCGACCGGGGCGCGTCCAGCGCCGCGCAGGCACCGGTCGGCGCGGCCCGCGAGGGCTCCTCCTCGTACAGGCCGGGCAGGACGGCGATGGTCATGCCGGGCCGGTCGACGGCGTCGACGGCCTGTTGGAGGTGGCGGTACCCCCCGGTCGGCCCGCCCCGTGCGCAGCGTGCGAAGAGGGCGAGGTTCCGGGCCTTCAGCGCCGCGGGGAACCGGCCGATCCGGCGGTCGAAGTCCGCCCGGTCGGTCTTGCAGACCAGGAGGTCGGGCTCCCCCGTGCGCGGCGTCGGCACGCTGCCGGAGCCGTCGGGGAAGGTGACGGGCCGCTCCTCGTGGGCCTGGGCCCCCGGGGCGGTGACGAGGGCGGCGGCGAGCGCCGCCAGCACGACCGAGAGCGCGAGAAGGAGCCTACGGGTCCACGACATGGCCTGGAGAGTAGAGCAATGTTCATGTTTTGGAACCCCTCGTGCACGGACTTCGTCCCACTCCCGCCGCGAGCGCCCCGTTGACGCGAGCGGGGGCGGAATCCTACGGTCATGCATAGGATTCCTTTGGGCATGAGAAACGGGAGCGCGCGATGACCACGGAAAGCACCGCACTGGCGAGAAAGACGGCCGAGGGACTCGATTACTCCACCGGCTTCGGCAACGAGCACACCTCGGAGGCGGTCCCGGGCGCGCTGCCGCACGGCCGCAACTCGCCGCAGCGGGCGCCGCTGGGCCTGTACGCGGAGCAGCTGAGCGGCAGCGCGTTCACCGAGCCCCGTGCCCACAACCGGCGTTCGTGGCTGTACCGGATCCGCCCCTCGGCCGCCCACCCGCCGTTCGTCCGGATCGACAACGGCGCCGTCCGTTCGGCGCCCTTCACCGAGACCGTCCCGGACCCCAACCGGCTGCGCTGGAACCCGCTGCCCGCCCCGGCCCCGGGGACGGACTGGCTCGCCGGCCTCTGGACGCTCGGCGGCAACGGCGACACGACCCAGCGCACGGGCATGGCGGTGCACCTCTACCACGCCAACGCCTCGATGGACCGGGTCTTCAGCGACGCGGACGGCGAACTGCTGATCGTCCCCGAGCGCGGCGGTCTCCTCCTGCGCACGGAGCTGGGCCTGCTCGCCGCCCGCCCCGGCGAGGTCGCGCTGATCCCCCGCGGGGTCCGCTTCCGCGTCGAGCTGCTCGACGAGAGCGCACGGGGGTACGTCTGCGAGAACTACGGAGCGCCCTTCCAGCTGCCCGACCTCGGTCCGATCGGCGCCAACGGCCTGGCCAACGCGCGCGACTTCCGGGCGCCCCTCGCCGCCTACGAGGACGTCGAGGGCCCGGTCGAGGTCGTCAACAAGTACTGCGGCAACCTCTGGGCGGCGACCTACGGCCACTCCCCGCTCGACGTGGTCGCCTGGCACGGCAGCCACACCCCGTACGTCTACGACCTGCACCGCTTCAACGTCATCGGCACGGTCTCCTACGACCACCCCGACCCGTCAATCTTCACGGTGCTGACCTCGCCTTCCGACACCCCCGGTCTCGCGGGGGTCGACTTCGTGGTGTTCGCCCCGCGCTGGCTGGTCGGCGAGGACACGTTCCGCCCGCCGTACTTCCACCGCAACGTCATGAGCGAGTACATGGGCCTGATCGAGGGCGCCTACGACGCCAAGGCGGAGGGCTTCGTGCCGGGCGGCGGCTCGCTGCACAACATGATGTCCGCGCACGGCCCCGACCGGGAGACGTTCGACCGGGCGAGCGCGGCGGAGCTGAAGCCGCAGAAGATCGACGACGGTCTGGCCTTCATGTTCGAGACGCGCTGGCCGATCACGGCAACCGGCCGGGCGGCGAACGCCGACCATCTGCAGAGCGGCTACGACGACGTGTGGCAGGGTCTTGAGCGCCACTTCCGGTCGTAGTACGGAGAAACCGTGACCGCCTTCGCTCCCGACTCACTGGTCCTGAACCGCAAGCTGCCGCTCTGGTACCAGGTCTCCCAGTCCCTGCGCGCCTCCATACTGGGCCGCACGCCCGACGCCTCGCTGCGGCTGCCCACCGAGGAGCAGCTCGCCGCCCATTACGGCGTGAGCGTGCTGACCATGCGGCAGGCCCTGAAGGAGCTGGAGGAGGAGGGGCTGATCAGCAGGCACCGGCGGCGCGGCACGTTCATCGAGCCGGGTGCCCGGCGCTCCACCCCGCGCCGGCTGCTCGGCTCGATCGACGCGATCGTGGCCCAGCAGTCGGGCGAGCGGACGACGGTTCTCGGCCACGGCGCCGAGCCGGTGCCCGGTGAGCTCGCCGAGTACTTCCCCGACGAGTCCGAGGTGATCGCCTACCGGCGGCTGCGCTGCGACGGGGAGAGCGGCGAGCCCACCAACTGGGCCCTGAACGCGGTCCGTCCGGACGTGGCGGCCGGTCTCGACCCGGCCGATCTGGAGCGCTGGCCGATGACGAAGGTGCTGAGGGACGTCGTCGGCGTCCGGATCAGCCGGATCACGGACACGGTCGAGGCCCGGCTCGCCGACCCGGAGACGGCGTCCCTGCTCGAGGTGCCGCTGCTCTCGCCGATCCTGCACTACACCGGCGTGACCTACGGCGCCGACGGGCGGGTGGTGGACGTGGCCCGCATCTTCTACCGGGGCGACCGGTTCTCCTTCACGGTGACGGTCGAGGCCCACTGACCCGGACCCGGCCCGGTCCGCCACCACCCCGGCACCACTGGCCGTACGAGAGGTCCCGACGTGCAGCCCCGGCGGGCCACAGCGGCCCGGTGGCCGGGATCCTCGCCGCGCGCACGGACGCGCGGCTGCGCCGTCCGGGGGCCGCTCACTAGCATGCGGCACGTGACCGACGAAGACCCGCTCGCGGACGACGCACCGGACGAGGCGCCGGACGAGGCACCCCTGCTCGACGACCTCATGCCGTGGTCCGTGGCACCGCTGCGCCTCGGCCGGCCCTGGATCGTGGCTCCCGACGTCCGCACCCTGCGCGCCCGCTGGGACCGTCTGGTGGGCGCCGAGGGCGAGGAGCGCGAGAGGCTCTTCCGGCCCAGCAGGGCGCGTACGCCGTCGAGTTCGGTGGCGGCCCTGCCCGGGCAGGCGACCGGCACCGGCCGTTTCGCGCGCGAGGCGGGGCCGTGCCCGGCGCCCGTACGTCTCGCCCACGGCCCGTTCGACGAGCAGTGGCTGATCCCGGACCACCGGCTCATCGACACCGCACGGCCCGAGTTGTGGCGCGTGGCCGACGACCGCCAGCTGTTCGCGGTCGAGCAGGGGTACGTGCCCGGCGGCGGGCCGGGGACGGGCGGCGGGCCCGCCCTGCTGGTGACCGCGGCCCTGCCGGACGGCCGCTCCCCGGCCGGCCGTCCCGGCCGGATCCGCCCCCTCTTCCGCCGCCCGGGCGGCCGGGAGCCGAACGTCTCCCCCGGGCTGCTGCCCCTGCTCGGCGAGCGTTACGGGCACGAGGTCACCGCCGAGGAGCTCCTGGCGTGGGCCGTCGCGGCCGCCCGCCCCTCCCCCGCCGGGTGCCGGGTCCCCCTGCCGCGGGATCCGGCCGTATGGGCCCGGGGGGTGGAGCTGGGCCGGCTCCTGAGCGGCGTCCAGCTGCGGGGCGCCCGCGGCGGCGAGAAGCCCCGGCTGCCCGGCGGCCGGCGGCCCTACGTCCGGGCACCCTTCCCGGCCCGGCCGACGACGCCGGTGTACGACCCCGAGGAGGAGGCGCTGGAGGTCGACGGGGGACGGATCTCGCCGGTGCCGGTCGAGGCGTGGGAGTTCCGCGTGGGGGGCGTCCGCATGCTGGAGCAGTGGTTCGCGCACCGGACGGCGCCGGCCGAGCCGGGGACGCTGGAGGCGATCGGTCCGGCGGCCTGGCCCCAGGAGTGGACCTCGGAGCTGCTCGAACTGATCACGGTCCTCGCCCTCCTGGCGCAGCGCGAACCGGACCGGGCCGCCCTCGACGCGGCCCCGTCGCTGACCCGCCGCGCCCTGCGGGATGCCGCCGTCCTGCCCGTACCGCAGGGGGCACGGGTCCCGGCGTCCGTCCTGGACCATCAGGAGGAGGGACCCGAGGGCCAGTTCGCCCTTCTGTAGCCGCGCCCCGTCCTGCCCCGCGGGCGCCGGCGCCCGGGCCGCCCTGGACGGGCTCCGCCGTGGAGCAGCCGCCCGGCGCGGGCGCCGGGCCCCGCCCCGGCCCGGCCCGGCCCGGCCTCCGAGGGGGCGGTGACGTGGACCGCAGTGACAAGGGCGCCCTTCACCGGGTAGGCAGGGCTGTCATGAGCACTCAGCCACTCCCCCTGGAGGGGATCACGGTCGTCGCGGTCGAGCAGGCGGTCGCCGCGCCCTTCGCCACCCGCCAGCTCGCCGACCTCGGCGCACGGGTCGTCAAGATCGAGCGGCCCGACGGCGGAGACTTCGCGCGGGGTTACGACACGGCGGCCCGGGGGCTCGCCTCGCACTTCGTGTGGTGCAACCGCGGCAAGGAGTCGGTCGCGATCGATCTGAAGGAGCCGCGGGGCATCGCTCTGGTCCGACGCCTGGTGGCCGGCGCCGACGTCTTCGTGCAGAACCTCGCGCAGGGCGCGGCGGCCCGCCTCGGCCTGGACGCGGCCACGCTGTGCGCCGCCCACCCCCGGCTGGTCGCGGTGGACGTCTCGGGCTACGGGCCGGGCGGGCCGTACGCGCACAAGCGGGCCTACGACATGCTCGTGCAGTGCGAGGCGGGGCTCGTGTCGGTGACCGGGACCGAGGAACGGCCGGTCAAGTCGGGGATTCCGGCGGCCGACATCGCGGCGGGGATGTACGCGTACGCGGGTGTCCTCGCGGCCCTGGTGCGGCGGGGCACCACGGGGCGCGGCGGGCCGGTGGAGGTGTCCCTGCTCGACGCGCTGGCCGAGTGGATGGGCCATCCGCTGCACCACGGGATGCACGGGGGCACGGCCCCGGCGCGCACGGGTCTGGCGCACGCGGTCATCGCGCCCTACGACGCCTATCCGACGGCCGACGGGAGTCTGGTGCTGCTGTCCGTGCAGAACGACCGGGAGTGGCGGCGGCTGGCCACGGGGGTTCTCGGCCGTCCGGAGCTGGCGGACGATCCGGCCTTCGCCACGAACACGGCGCGGGTGGCCGGCCGGGAGAGGACGGACGCGGTGGTCGGCGACGCGCTGGCGCCGCTGACGGCTTACGAGGCGCTGGCCCGCCTGGACGCGGCGGGCATCGCCTGTGCGCGTCTGAACACCGTGGCGGATCTGGCCGACCATCCGCAGCTCGCGGCGCGCGACCGCTGGCGGTCCGTGGACTCGCCGGTGGGGCCACTGCGCTCGCTGCTGCCGCCTATCGTCTTCCCCGACGGGCCGGACCCCCGGATGGACCGGATCCCCGCTTTGGGGGAGGACACGGAGCGGGTGCTGGGGGAGCTGGGGGTCACTGCGGCCGAGCTGCGGGGGCTACGCGGGGACGGTGTCGTGGCGTGAGAGGTCTCGGGGAGGTGGTGAACGGGTGTCCGAGCCCCGTCTCCGGGGCCGTGTCGTCCGGTCTTCGGGGTTGTGTCCATCCGTTCCGCAGGGGATCCCCCGGACGGAGTCTGGGGGAGGAACGTCTGCCCACAACCCTTCCGCTGGGCTGCTAGCCCCGGCTTCCGAAGAGCGAGCGGCGCAGTCGGCGCAGGGGCGCGAAGAGCGAGACCCGCGCGCTCTTGCTGCGTCGGCTGTGCGCGCGGTCACGCGTCGTCAGTTCACGCATCAGGAGCGTGGCTTCGGCCGCCTCGCGCTGCGGCACGGCAGGACCGCCGAGCACCGCGAGATGGCGGTCGAGCCGCGAACTGGTCGCGCTGTTCCCGCATGTGATGGCAGGCACTCGCGGCCTGCTGCGCATTGCTATCTGTTCCATGTCACTCCCCACCCTAACGAGGGCACCCGGCCCGGGCAGGTTAACCCTATCGCCCCAGCGTCACACCCGTGTATCCCGGCGGCAGGATTCACCACACTCGTACGGGGGTTGACGGTTACTGTCCGAATCCATCTGATTCCAGGGCGAGTTGGACAGCGATCGAACACCTGCCGAACTGTCACGAACCATCCTGCACGCCAGGGCGCCGGGCCCGGACATCTGACGGGCTGTGATCTCCGCCACCAAGATCACCTCCCTCGCGCCCCATGGAGTTCGAAGTACCCCGTACGGGGGCAGAAATGCACCACCGGGCCACCGACGGACAGGGGAACGCGCCATGACCGTGATCGCGGGCCGGTACCGGCTCCTGGACATCCTGGGCGAGGGCGGGATGGGGACCGTCTGGCGCGCCCGGGACGAGGCGCTCGGCCGCGAGGTGGCCGTCAAGGAGGTGCGGGCCCCGGCCGGCCTCCCGGCGGGCGAGGAGCGCAGGCTGTACGCACGGCTGGAGCGGGAGGCCTGGGCGGCGGCCCGGATCTCGCACCGCAACGTGGTGACGGTGTACGACGTGGCCACCGAGCACGACCGTCCGTGGATCGTGATGGAGCTGATCCGCGGGCTCACCCTCTCCGAGGTCCTGGACGCGGAGGGCCCCATGCCGCCGCGCCGCGCCGCACACGTCGGCGCCGAGGTCCTGGCCGCGCTGAGCGCCGCACACGCGGCCGGGGTCCTGCACCGGGACGTGAAACCCGTCAACGTCCTGCTGGGCAACGACGGCCGGGTGGTGCTGACCGACTTCGGCATCGCGACGGTGGACGGGGCCTCGACCCTCACCGTGCCGGGAGAGCTGATCGGGTCGCCCGAGTTCCTCGCGCCCGAGCGGGCGCTGGGGGAGAGACCCGGCCCGGCCTCCGATCTCTGGTCGCTCGGGGTGCTGCTCTACGCCGCGGTGGAGGGCAACTCGCCCTTCCGGCAGGACACTCCGCTGAGCACCCTGCGGGCGGTGGTGGACGAGGAGCTTCCACCACCGCGCCGGGCGGGGCCCCTGGGCCCGGTGATCGAAGGGCTGCTCCGCAAGGATCCACGGGAGCGCCTGAGCGCGGTGGAGGCCGAACGGCAGCTGCGCCTGGTGGGTGCGGGCGGGTCACCGCGGTCGGGGCCGGTGCGGGCGGAGCCGTACGGCCCGGTCGGGCCGACCGTCTCGTCCTCCGCCTCCCCCTTCTCCCCCGGCCGCGGCGCGGGCCCGCCGGTCGCGGGGGCCCTGATCCCCGCCGCCGGTGACGAACGGCGCCAGGGGCGCGCGGGGGTGCTGCTCGTCGCCGGGATCGTGCTCCTGCTGATCGCCGGGGGGCTGGTGGCGTACGCGCTGCTGCGCGACGAGGGGCCGGGCGGCGGTACGGGCACGGGCGCCGGGGCCACGAGCGGGGTGCCCGGTCCGACTCCTCCCCCGGCCCGCACGTCGGGCGCCCCGAGCGACTCCCCCGGCACGGCCACCACGACCACGGCGACGGCCACCACGACCGCGACGACGACCGCCACGGCCACCGCGACCGCCACGACGACGGCGACCACCACGGTCACCGGCACGCCTCCGGCGCAGACGGTCCTCGTGTACGTCACGGCCGTCCGCGGAGGCTACACCGGCCCCTGCCCGCCTCCGGCCGACGAGGCGCCCGCCTTCACCGCCACGTTCGCGGTGGGAGGCACACCCGCCTCGGTGGAGTACCGCTGGGCCACCGAGAGCGGAGAGAGTTCCACGGGCGCCTGGCGGACCCTGGAGTTCACGGCGGACGGCCCGAGGCAGCGGCGGGTCGGGCACACCGAGCCGACGTACCGGGCGGGCGGGACGCGCCGGGACCGGATGCGGGTGGAGGTCCGCGCTCCGGTCGAGGTGCGGTCGAACCCGGTGCGCTTCTCCGTGACGTGCGAGGAGGCGACCCCGACGGGCGGGGCCGCCTCCTCGGACGGGGCGCTTACGCCACGGCCCTGAAGGTGGGCAGGTAGCCGCCGGACTGACCGGAGGCGGTGGGGTGGTAGGACTCGCCGATGTTGAGCCAGTTGACGCTGTGCAGCCAGGCCGAGCCGGAGCAGATCTCGTGTCCGGTGAAGGCGGGGACGACGCTCGCGAAGGTGTAGCCGTGGTCGGCCGCGCGCTTGGCGGTGGCCGCGTTGAGGTGGTCGGACCCGTCGTTGATGGCGCGCCGCTCGTTCTCGCTCAGTCCGGCGACGCAGCCGCCGCCGAGCTTGTAGAAGCGGGGGTAGCCGAGGACCACGACACGCGCGTTGGGGGCCTTGGCTCTGATGGCCGAATATACCGCGTCGAGACGTCCGGGCAGGGTGGTGTCGACATAGCTCTTGGCTTGATTCACACGGTTGATGCAGGTGGCCTCCGACTGGAGGACACAGGTGGTCATGACGTCGGCGAAGCCGGCGTCATTGCCGCCGATGGTGACGGAGACCAGGTCGGTGGCGGTGGAGAGGGGTCCGAGCTGACCCGCCGTGACATCACCCGTACGAGCGCCCGAGCAAGCGGTGAAGGCGAACGAGGAGGGCGCGTTGGCGCTCGCCCACAGGACGGGGAAGGCGCGGGTGGAGCGCTTGCAGTCGCCACTGGCGCCGTCGTAGCTCCCGGCTCCGACGCCGGAGGAGTACGAGTCGCCGAGTGCCACGTAGTCGACGGCGGCGGTTTCGGCGGCCTGTGCGGTCCCCGCGCCGGTGAGGGCGAGGACGGCACCGAGGAGGAGTGAGGACGAGATTGCCGCGAATCGGGACAGTTTCATGGAACCTCCCTGTAGCAGGACCTCTGCCTACCAGGTAGTAGCAGCGCAGCCGGTCCGCTGGAAGTGTCCATGCCAAGAACTTTTGGCGAGAAGATCCCGACACCCCGTCAGCGATGGTCGTGTTCAGGCCATCTGCCGGACCGCCGGCAGATGCGTCGCCGCACCGGCCCGCGACCCGCGGATCGTCCCGTTCAAAACACTGTGCGCTCAATGCCCGATTGCCGGATCATGGTCCGCATGTCTCTGACCCCGGCGGAGCCCGCCGAGCCGACCGACCCCCAGCGGGCGCTGCCGATCCGGCTCAACGTCGACGACAGCGACTCGCCCGCCGACGTCGTCGACGCGCTGTTCCTCGGACGCTTCGCGACGGGCGAGCAGCCGCACTCGCACAGCACCACCCTGGACCGGGTCAAGCCCTCCGCGACCCTGCTGCCCGCCGGGGCGAAGGTGCTGCGCGCGGCCAAGGACGACGACCGCAGCGCCGTGCTCGCCGAGGGCGACGGCTGGACGCTGCTCGTCAGCCGCTGGAACCGCGGCGCGGACGTCACCGTCACGGCGACCGGCGCGGAGCTGGCGGAGACGGTCCTCAAGGAGGCGACGGACGGCGCGAAGGACGAGCCGGAACCGCAGCCGGAGAACGTGACGATGGGCTTCTGGTACGTGTCGCCGCGCCGCGGGCCGCACCGGACGACCCGTCAGATCAGCGCCGGGACCTGGGAGGAGATCCGGCCCAACTACACCGCGCCGGTCGCCACGGCCATGGACCGGCTGATGAAGGTCACCCCTGACGACATCGCGGGCAGGCTGCTGCTGCTCCACGGCCCGCCGGGGACGGGCAAGACGTCCGCGCTGCGGACACTGGCCAGGTCGTGGCGGGACTGGTGCCAGGTGGACTGCGTCCTGGACCCCGAGCGGCTCTTCAACGACGTCGGCTATCTGATGGACATCGCGATCGGCGAGGACGAGGGCACGGCGAAGGGACGGTGGCGGCTGCTCCTCCTCGAGGACTGCGACGAGCTGATCCGCGGTGAGGCGAAGCACACGGCGGGGCAGGCGCTGTCGCGCCTGCTCAACCTCACGGACGGCCTCCTCGGCCAGGGCCGCAACGTCCTCGTCGGTGTCACCACCAACGAGGACCTGGAGCGGCTCCACCCCGCGGTGGTACGCCCCGGGCGGTGCCTGGCACGCATCGAGGTGGGCGGCCTGACGCGGAACGAGGCGGTGGCGTGGCTCGGCACCGAGGAGGGGGTCGGCGGCGAAGGCGCGACGCTGGCGGAGCTGTACGCGCTGCGGCGCGGCACGACTCCGGCGGGAGTGCCGGAGTCACGCCGGCCGGACGCGGGGCTCTACCTCTAGGCTTCCCGGACACGCCCTAGCCGCACGCACCCGAACCCGCGGAGGCGGCGCGCTCGGCCGAGGCGTCCCGGCCGCGGAGGCGAGGCGCGCGGGACCGAGGCGCCCTCGGCCGCGGAGGCGAGGCGCGCGGAACCGAGGCGCGCTCGGCCGAGGCGCCCCGACCGCGGTGGCGTCCGTCCCTCGCCTCCCCCGCCGGCCGGCTCACGTCCCGTACGCGGCCCGCAGGGCTTCTTCCACCGCCTTGGCCGCCGCCTCCCGCGTCAGGCCGAGCCGATGTGCCTCGCCCGCGTACGACGCCGCCGCCGTCGCGGCCAGGCGCTCCGCGGCGTCGCCCGCCGCCGCGACGAACGTGCCGTGGCGGCCGCGCGTCTCGATGACGCCGTCCGCCTCCAGCGCCTTGTAGGCCTTGGCGACGGTGTTCGCCGCCAGGCCGAGGTCCTCCGCCAGCCCGCGTACCGTCGGCAGCTTGTAGCCGACGGGCAGCGCGCCGGAGCGGGCACGCTCCGCGATCTGGGCGCGCAGCTGTTCGTACGGGGCGGTCGGGGAGCCGGTGTTCACGGTGATTCTCAGTGTCACGCGTCGATTCTGCCTGGGCCGCACCGGAAAATGGGAGGCGGCCCCGCCACCGGCCGCCGTAGCGTGCGGGCCCATGACTGTGATCGTGCGTGATGTACGGCCCGAGGACGCCGAGGGCTTCGCCCGGGTGCGGCACGCTGCCCTGCCGTTCATGCTCGCCACCCCCGCCCAGGTGGCCTTCGACTGGGCCCACGCCCATCCCGACGCCCATGAGCGGCCTCTGGTCGCCGAGATCGACGGGGAGATCGTCGGGACCTCGCAACTGCGCGTCGCGCACGACGCCCCGGAGCCGGGAGTCGGCTCCGTCAACGTCTACGTCCACCCGGAGAAGCGGGGGCTCGGCGCCGGCGCCCTGCTGTTGCGCGCCTCCGAGGAACACCTCACCGAGGTCGGCGCGACCACGCTCTACAGCTGGGTGCTCGACGAGCCCGGATTCCGCGCCTTCGCCGAACGGCACGGGTACACCCCCCGGCGCTCCGCGCACTTCCTGCGGCTCGACCTGACGACCGCCGGCCTGCCGCCGCTCCCGGAGACGCCCACCGGAGTGGAGCTGCGCACCGCCGCCGACTTCGCCGCCGATCCGCGCCCCCTGTTCCTGCTCGACGCGCTGACCACGGCGGACGAGCCGGGAGACGTCGGCGCCGAGCTGACGGACTACGCCCACTGGCTGGACACGACGTGGAACCATCCCCTCTTCGACCGTGAGCTGACGACCGTCGCCGTGGTCGACGGGCGCCCCGCGGCGTTCAGCGCCGCCCAGACCGACGGGCGGGGCCGCTACAGCTCGGCGATGACCGGCACCGACCCGGCGTTCCGGGGCCGGGGCCTGGCCAAGCTCGCCAAGACCCGTTCGCTCCATCGCGCCCGGGCGGCCGGCTGCACGGAGGCGTTCACCGGCAACGACGCCGGGAACGAGCCGATGCTGGCGATCAACAGGTGGTTCGGTTACGACGTCTGCGCGACGGAGGTACGTCATGTCCGCACGTTCGGTTGAGGTGGTGCTGGTCAAGGCCGGTCGGACGAAGATCCGTTACCCGGCCGAGGTCCTCGCCGACGACGGCACCCGCCTCACCGTCCGCGCCCCCTGGGCCGCGGAGGGGGTGCGGGACTTCGGCTTCGTACGGTTCGAGCCGGGTGACGTCTTCGTCGAGTACTACTGGCGCGACCGCTGGTACGCGATCAAGGAGGTCCGTGCCGCCGACGGCACGCTCAAGGGCTGGTACTGCGACATCGCCCGGCCCGCCGTGATCGACGAGGGCGCGGGCGAGGTGGTGGTCGAGGATCTGGACCTGGACCTGTGGGTGTCGGCGGACGGCAGCGAGGTGCTGCGGCTCGACGAGGACGAGTTCGAGGCCGGCGGGCTCGCCGCCTCCGACCCGGAGGCCGCGGCACGCGCCGTCGTCGCCCTCGACGAGCTGGAGGTGCTCGGCCGCGAGGGCCTGAGGGAACTGCTGCGGTAGGGAGCCCGGCCCACGGCGCGGACCGGCGGGGGGGCCGCGCCGTGGGGCGTCCTCCGGCTCAGCGCAGGGTGACGTCGGAGTCCTGCGCGGCCAGGAAGCCGGGCATCGGCAGCCCCATCGGACCGGTCGGCGTGAGCTGCATCAGCGTGGCCTTCACCCGGGCCGCGCCCGCCCGGTAGGCGGGCTCCTTCACGACCCCCGAGTTGGTCCAGGTGCGCACCTGGCCGTCGCAGACGGCCCGGGTGCCGCCGATCCCGGCGGAGAGGTTCTGCTGGACGAGGGTGCTGCCGACGAAGACGGGGCCGGCGCTGTCGTCGAAGCAGCGGTAGGTGCCGGAGACGGTGACCGTGCCGTCGTCGGCCACGGTCCCGTACGCGTCGACGGAGAGATCGTCGGCCTGTTCCGCCTGGGCGGCGGTCGCGGTGGCGGCCATGAGCAGGCTGGAGGCGGCGAGGGCGAGACGAAGACGCATGGGCGCGGTCCCTTTCGGGTGGGGGAACGTTGCCCGCCAGGGATATCGGATCAGGCCGCCCACTGTCCGAAACTCACCCTTTCGGGGGCGCGTTGGGACCGGATGCGACCGCTCGCGGCCAGAATGACCGTCATACGGTCGTACGGACCGGGATCCTTCTCCGCGCGGTCGGGGACCCGCGGAGAAGGATCCCGGCGGTCATGCCGTCCTCTCGCGGCGGCGCCCGATCACCTTCCTCACCAGCGGCCAGACCAGCAGGAGCACGACGACGGCGTACACGGTGACGGAGAAGGGGGTGTCGACCAGGCCGGCCGGGGAACCGTCGCTGATTTGGAGCGCTCGCCGCAGCTGCTGCTCGGCGGCCGGTCCGAGGATCACGCCGATGACGGCCGGCAGGACGGGCAGTCCGTACCGCCGCATACCGAGGCCGACGAGGCCGACGGCCAGCAGGATGACCAGGTCGAGCGCCTCTCCGCCGACCGCGTAGGCACCGACGGCGGCGAAGAAGAGGATGCCGGCGTAGAGGTACGGGCGCGGGATGCGCAGCAGCTTGGCCCAGACGGGGGCGAGCGGCAGGTTGAGCGCCAGGAGCAGGACCATGCCGACGAAGAGCGAGGCGATCAGGCCCCAGACCAGGTCGGGTTCGCGCTCGAAGAGGAGCGGTCCCGGCTGTATGCCGTACTGCTGGAAGGCGGCGAGCATGACGGCCGCGACGGCGGTCGTCGGCAGCCCCAGCGTGAGCATCGACACGAGGGTGCCGGCGGCCGACGCGGAGGCGGCGGACTCGGGACCGGCGACGCCCTCGATGGCCCCCTTGCCGAACTGGTCCTTGTGCTTCGAGAGCCGCTTCTCCGTGACGTACGAGAGGAAGGTGGGGATCTCCGCGCCGCCGGCCGGGATCGCGCCGAACGGGAACCCGATGAAGGGCCCGCGCAGCCAGGACTTCCAGGTGCGCCGGACGTCGTCCCCGCCGAGCCACGGCCGTCCGACGGGGATCGCCTCGCCCGCCGTACGGCGCAGATGCGCGGCGACCCACAGGGCCTCGCCGATGGCGAAGAGACCGACCGCGACGATGACGACGTCGACGCCGTCGGCGAGCTGGAGCGAGCCGAAGGTGAGGCGCTGCTGACCGGTCATCTGGTCCAGGCCGATGAGGCCGATCGTGAGACCGATGAGGAGCGAGGCCAGGCCGCGGACGCGGGAGGAGCCGAGGACGGAGGTCACCGCGATGAAGGCGAGCACCATGATCGCGAAGTAGTCGGGCGCGCCGATGTCCACGGCGAGCGCGGCGACGGTCGGGGCGAGGACGACGAGCAGGATCGTACCGACCATGCCCCCGGCGAAGTGGCCGATGGCGGCGGCCGCGAGCGCCTGCGCGCCCCGGCCGGCCTTGGCCATGGGATTGCCCTCGATGGCGGCGACGACGGCGGCACTCTCGCCGGGGGTGTTGAGCAGGATGGACGTGGTGGAGCCGCCGAACATGGCTCCGTAGTAGATGCCGGCGAACATGATGAACGCGCCGGTCGGTTCGAGCCCGTAGGTCACCGGGAGCAGCAGGGCGACCGCCATGGCGGGGCCGATGCCGGGCAGGACGCCGATGGCGGTGCCGAGGAGCACGCCGATCGCGGCCCACAGCAGGTTCATCGGGGTGAGGGCCGTGCCGAAGCCGTCGATGAGCGAGTTCAGTGAGTCCATGGTCAGAGCACTCCCATCAACGGGCCGCCGGGCAGCGGGACTCCGAGCAGGTGGTCGAAGACGATGTAGGTGAGGAGGGAGAGGCCGGCGGCGATGAGGGGATCGCGTCGCGGGTGGCGGCTGCCCAGCGCGTAGGCCGCGCCCCAGAAGAGGAGGGCTCCGGCGACAGGGAAGCCCACCGGGCCGATGAGGACGGCGAAGGCGAGGAAGACACCGGCGAGGAGCAGGACCGTGCGCCAGTCGGCGGGCTCGGACAGGTCGACGTCCTCGCCGCCCTCGGCCTCACCGCGGCCGCCGCGCAGGACGTCGACCGTGAGGAGCACGGCGACGACGAGGAGGCCGACGCCGACGACGACCGGCACGGTACGGGGGCCGACGGGGCCCCGCTGCGTGATGTCGACGGTCATGGTGAGGGCGTCGGTGAGGACGAGGACGCCGATGAGGAGGAGCAGCAGGCCGACGCCGAGCTCGGAGTGCTCGCGCAGCCAGGATCCCCGCTTCCTGGTCGCGGGGGCTCCGGCGGCCTCGGGAGACTTCCGCTGCCCCGGCACCGTGGGAGCCGTGGCCGTGTCGGCGGTCTCGTCCGTTCCGGGGGCCTCAGGGGTCCCGGAGCCCTCGGGCCGGCCGGAGGTACGGGCGGTCTCGGGGGTCCCGGAGCCCTCGGGCCGGCCGGGGGTCCGGGCGGTCTCGGGGGTCCGGGCGGTCTCGGCGGTGTCGGGGGTCCGGGCGGTCTCGGGGGTGTCGGGGGTGTCGGGGGTGTTCACAGTCCCAGCTCCTTCAGGACGGAGCCGACGCGCCGGTCCTGTTCGGTGAGGAAGTCCCCGAACCGCTCGCCGGGCAGGAAGGCGTCGTTCCAGCCGTTCTTCTTCAGCGACTCCCGCCACTGCGGGGAGGCGTGCAGCTCGCTCACCAGGCCGACCAGCTTGGCCCGTTCGGCCTCGGAGAGGCCGGGAGGGGCGACGATGCCGCGCCAGTTGGTGAACTCCGTGTCGAGCCCCGCCTCCCGCAGGGTGGGGGCGTCGAGCCCGGGGACCCGCTTGGCTCCGGTGACGGCGAGGAGACGCAGTTCGCCGGACTTGATCTGGTCGAGGTACTCGCCGACGCCCGAGACGCCGAAGGCGACCTTGTCGCCGAGGATGGAGGCGAGGAGTTCGCCTCCACCGTCGAAGGGGATGTAGTTCACGGTCCTGGGCGCGATGCCGGCGGCCTGCGCCATCAGCATCGGGGCGAGGTGGTCGGGTCCGCCGGGCGACGACCCGCCGCCGACGGGCAGCTTGCCGGGGTCCTTCTTCCAGGCGGCGAGAAGCTCCTGGATGGTGCGGTACGGAGAGTCCTTGCCGACCACGACGATGTCCTGCTCCTCGGTGAGCCGGGCGATCGGAGTGGTGTCGGCGAGGGTCTTCGGGGTTTTGTTGGTGTGGACGGCTCCGACGACGCCGAGACCCATGGACATCGCGAGCCGGCCGTTGCCGTGCTCGCCGACGAGCCGGGTGAGGCCGACGGTGCCGCCCGCGCCTGGCAGGTTGAAGACCTCGATGCCGGTGGTGAGACCGGCGTCCTCGGCGTTCTTGGCAGCCGTGCGGGCCGTGATGTCGTATCCGCCGCCGGGCGTGTTGGGGACCATGAACCGCAGGCCCGGTATCTGCGTGCCGGTGTCGGAGCCGCTGCCGGTGGAGAGCAGCGGCGGCCCCACGAGCACCAGCAGCGCCGCCCCGAACAGGGCGAGGGGAGTGCGCAGACGCACGTGTGCCGCCTCTCGGTAGGTGAGTGAAGTGGCCCACATGTTGCCCGCGCGTTAAGAAGCTGTCTCTCTTCCGCAATCAACGGACGTTGTGGTCCTTGTGGTCGCGACCTAGCGTGGCGGCGTGACGAAGGTGCTGGTGGTGGACGACGACTTCATGGTCGCGAAGCTGCACAGCCGCTATGTGTCGACTGTGGACGGTTTCTCCGTCGTCGGGGTCGCGCACAGCGGCGCCGAGGCGCTGCGCGCCGCGGGCCTGCTGCGCCCCGATCTGGTGCTGCTCGACATCTTCCTGCCCGACATGGACGGGATCAGCGTGCTGCGCGAGCTGCGCGGGGCGGGCCTCGGGGTCGACGCGCTGTTCATCACGGCGGCACGGGACGCGGGCATGATCCGTTCGGCGCTGCGGGCGGGTGCGCTGCACTATCTGATCAAGCCGTTCAACCAGGCCGCCCTGCAGGAGCAGCTGCGGCACGTGGCCTCGCTGCGCAGCCGCCTGGAGGAGCTGGACGAGGCCCGGCAGGAGGACGTGGACCAGATCTTCGGCACCCGCCCGCCCGGTTCGCGGGAGCTGCCCAAGGGCCTGGCGGCGCCCACGGCGGAGTTGGTGGACGGCATCCTGCGGGCGCATCCGGAGGGTCTGTCGGCGACGGAGTGCGCGGAGGCGGGGGCACTGTCCCGGGTGAGCGCCCGGCGCTATCTGGAGTACTTCGCGGAGACGGGCCGCGCGGAGATCACCCTGCGGTACGGAGGGACGGGCCGCCCGGAACGGCGCTACCGGCGCCTCGGCGGCTGACGCCCGCCCCTCGGCCCCGGGCGCGCGACCCCGGTGCCGGCCGCCCCTCCGGACGGCGAGGCTCAGGGCGGCGCGGCTCAGGGCTGCGCGGCTCAGGGCTGCGGATCTGCGGGTCCCCTCCGGGTCCGGACGGCGCGGCTCACCACGCCGGTCCTCCGCCCGCCGGGCCCTCGGGTGTGCGGCTCACTGTCCGCCCCCGCGCCGCCACGGCCCGGGCGAAGCGGGAGGCGTCGACGACGGCCGCGCCGCCGGTGTCGTTGTTGAAGTACGCGTACACCTCGGCCTCGTCCGGCCAGGCGTCGGCGAGGCGTCCGGCCCAGGAGGCCAGCGCCTGGCGGCCGTAGCGGGGCGCCGGGCGGGCGAGGCCGGCGTGGAACCGTACGTACCCCCAGGGCGCGGTGCGCCACAGCGGTGTCACCGGGCGCGATCCGCGGTCGGCCCAGCACAGCGCGCTGCCGTACCGCTCGAGCACCGTCCGCAGCGGGCGTTCCGCCTCCCACCACGAGGGGTGGCGGAGCTCCACGGCGACCCGGACGGAGTCGGGAAAGCACCGCAGACAGGCGTCCAGGGCATCGACGTCCTCGCGGAACCGGGGCGGCAGCTGGATCAGCACGGGCCCGAGCCGGTCGCCGAGCCCGGCCGCGCGGTCCATCAGGCGCGCCACCGGCTCCTCGGGGTCGCGCAGCCGTTTGAGATGCGTCAGATAGCGGCTCGCCTTGACCGCCATGACGAATCCCTCCGGCGTCCGCACCCGCCAGGACGCGAAGGTCTCGGCAGTGGGCAGCCGGTAGAAGGCGTTGTTGTTCTCGACGGTGGCGAAGGACCGGGCGTACTCCTCCAGCCACTCTCGCTGCGGCACCGCGGGCGGGTAGAGGACCCCGCGCCAGTCCCGGTACTGCCACCCGGAGGTTCCGACGCGTACGGGCATGGCCGGTCCCTCCTCTCGGAAGGGTCCGGGCTCCACCGCCCCGCCACGGACCGGACCCACGGTCGCTCGGTGGCCCGGCTCCACCGTCTCGGCACCGCTCGGGTCCAGAGTCCCCGACGGGGCCGGACGCGCTGTCCCGAAGCGGCCGTGCCGACCTTTCTATTGTGCCGCTTAGGGGCTCCTTAAAGCGACCATAAGGATCGCCATCACCCGTTCCCAGCGGCCCTTTTCACGGATCTCGGCGGCTAGCTTGCTCAGCGACCCCCACGTTCCCCTCTCGAAGGAGTCGCTCCTCATGACCGCTCGCCGTACGGCCGCCACCGCTCTCGTCCTCGGCATCGCGCCGCTCGCGATGGCCGGTCTCGCCGCCGCCCCGGCCGTCGCGCACGGGTCGATGACGGATCCGGTGAGCCGGGTCTCGGCCTGTTACGCGGAAGGGCCCGAGAGTCCGCGGTCGGCGGCGTGCAAGGCCGCGGTGGCGGCGAGCGGGGCGCAGGCGTTCTACGACTGGAACGCGGTGAACATCGCCAACGCCGCCGGCAAGCACCGTGAGCTGATCCCGGACGGCAAGCTGTGCAGCGCGGGCAACGACAAGTACCGCGGCCTCGACCTGGCGCGCGGCGACTGGCCGGCGAGCAAGCTGGTCTCCGGGGCGCACACCTTCCGCTACAAGGCGACCGCGCCGCACCGGGGCTCCATCGCGCTGTACGTCACCAAGGAGGGCTACGACCCGTCGAGGCCGCTGAAGTGGTCGGACCTGGAGGAGAAGCCCTTCGCGACGGTGACCGACCCGAAGCTCGAGAACGGGGACTACGTCTTCGGCGGGACCGTCCCGCAGAGGTCCGGGCGGCACCTGATCTATTCGGTCTGGCAGCGCTCGGACTCCCCCGAGGCGTTCTACACCTGCTCCGACGTCGTCTTCGGCCAGGACAACGGTGGCGCGGGCGGTGCCCCGGCCCCGACGGCGAGCGCGCCGAGCAAGGAGCAGATCGAGGACGGGAAGGACCAGTCCTCGGTCGAGCACGGCGGGCATGGGGACGACGACGCCGGGACCGGGGCGAAGGAGACCGCGGCGGCGCCCGCGGCACCGGCCTCGGAATCCGTCGCGCCGGCCCCGGCGCCGTCCGAGGCCGCCGGGTCGGGCGAGGCCACGCCCGGTGCGTCCGCGCCGAACGCGCCCGCAGCCGCCGGCGCGGGCGAGAACCTCGCCGAGACCGGTGGCGACGGCTCGACCCCGTACATCGCGGTCGGCGGCGCCGCCGTGCTGGCGATGGGCGCGGCCGTGCTCTTCGCCACGGTCCGCCGTTCGTCGCCGTCGACGGGCCGCCACAGCCGCTGACCCGGTCGGGACCGGCCGGATCGGGTGGATCAGCCGATCACCGAGAGGCAGGTGGTCGGGGTCGCGTGGGCCGGGTCGAGGGCGTTCTCGACCTCGTGGAACGTGACCCGGTCCACCGTCCCGATCGCGACGTGCTCCGACAGGTCGAGCGCGCACTTGTCCTGGATGACGACGTTGGTGACGTTCGGACCGTCGAGGAACCCCGAGCGGTAGGGGGTGACGACCTCGTCGTACTTGGTCGCGATGACGGTGTAGGTGACGCCGGGGACCGTGTCCCCGCCCTCGTTGAGCTTGGTGAGGAAGGGCGAGCCGGCCACCTGGTCGGCGAGGCCGGGGGTCTTCTCGTCGATCAGGTCGGCGACGCCGGGGAAGTACGGCAGCAGCCGGGTGAGGCCGAGCAGCGTCGTGCCGTGGTTGTCGGGGGCGATGCCGACGAGCGCGCGGACCTTCTCGGCGCCGCCGAGGAACTTGAGGTAGTAGCGGGGCATCATGCCGCCCTGCGAGTGGCCGACGAGGTCGGCCTCGGCGGCCCCGGTCGCCGCGAGCACCCTGTCCACGTAGGCGTCGAGCTGTTCGGCGGACTTGTCGATCGGCCCGAGGCCGTGGAAGAAGGGCACGTTCGGCAGCTGCCCGTAGTCGAGCGAGAAGACGCAGTACCCGCGGTTGACCAGGTAGGGCGCGAGCACCAGCCAGTTGTCGACGGAGTTCCCGAAGGTGCCGTGGACGAGGACGACGGGGCGGGGGTGGGCGGCGGAGGGCTTGCAGGAGAAGTCGTTCCAGCCCCGGCCGGCGGCCGCGGCGGAGGTGTCGGCCGTGAGGGACGTGGACGTGTCGGCCTGGGCCGAGGCGGTGGGCGCGAGGGTGGCGGCGGCGGTCAGCAGCAGGACGGACACGGCTCTCAGCGCGTGTTTCCAGGGCAGCATCGTGCGATCTCCTTGCGGCTCAAGGGAAATCCGGGCGAACGATGACAGCGAGCCCTGCGGTCCGGACCACAAGTGGGGATGCTCTGCTCATGACAAGCTACGCACGGGTAGCCTTTGCTGGGAAGTTACGCGTCGGTAAAAACTGACCGCTCGTCACGACGGAGCAACGGCCGCGTGTCAGGCCGCCAGTGAGCCCGGCAGGACAGCCCGCGGACCGAACTTCGCCCGCGCCCGGTCGGCCACCGCCTCCAGCCGTCGGGCCCTGTCGTCCGCCGGGTCGAAGGTCAGCTGTCGCGCGGCCCCCTCGGCGGGCATGAGCCCTTCGGCGCGCAGCGCGATCCCCCGCACCCGTGCGCGCTGCAGCCCGAACGACTCGTGGACCGTGTACACGAGGTCGGTGAGCGCCGCCGTGTGGGCGGTCGGCTCGCGCAGCGTGCGGGTACGGCTGCTGGTGGAGCGGTCCGCGTACCGCACGGTGACCGTCAGGGAGCGGCACACCTGCCCCTCCGCCCGCATCCGGGCGCCCAGCTCATCGGCGAGCGAGAGCAGCGCCCTGCGCTGGGCAGACGGATCCAACTCGTCGTGGGCGAAGGAGCGTTCGGCCGCCAGGGAACGGGAGGCCGCGTTCGGCACGACCGGGGTGCGGTCGACACCCCGCGCCCGCTCGGCCAGTTCGCGCCCCGCCTTCGCCCCGAGCAGCCGCTGGAGCACCGCGAGGGGCGCGTCCGCGACCCGCCCGATGGAGTCGAGGCCGTAGGCGCAGAGGGTACGGGCGGTGGCGCGGCCGACCCCGTCGAGCGCGGCGACCGGGCGGTCCCGCAGGAAGCGCTCGGGGTCCTCGACGACCAGGGTGGCGCCGGGCCGGGCCTCACGGGCCGCCATCCGGGCCAGCATCGGGTTGGGCCCGGCACCGACGACGCAGTCAATGCCGTACAGCGCGAGCGCCCTGACCCGTATCACCGAGGCCAGCTCCGCCGGGCTCCAGCCGAAATAGCGCAGCGCGCCGCGCACGTCCGCGAGCAGGGTGTCGGGCGGGGCGGCCTCGACGACCGGGGTGAACTCGCCCACCAGGGACAGCAGCCGCGGCAGCATCGCCTCGTACAGGGGCTCCAGCCGGAACCGTACACAGAGGATCATCCCGCGCTCCCCGGACTGCTGTGCCACAGCTTCCGCGGCGGGGTCACCGCGCCGTCACCGGCGGGCCGGAGGTCCGCCCAGGGGTTCATCTGGAAGCCGGTCGACATCCTGATCCGGCGACCGCTGTCACCGCCGTCGCCGGAGGGCAGGGGCTCGGCGAGCCGCTCCCCCACCGCTTCCAGACCGCCGGCCGCCCGCAGCTCCACCAGTTCGGCGAGGTTCCAGGCCGCGGACCCCACCACACTGAGGCTGCGCGGGCCGCGCCGCTGCACCACGCCCCGGACGAGCAGCAGCCAGGAGTGGAAGACGGTGTGGGCGCAGGCCTCGTGGGAGTCGTCGAAGAAGGCGACGTCGACCAGGCCCGTCCCGTCGTCGAGCGTGGTGAAGACGACCCGCCTGCCGGAGCGGATCGGCGGGGTCTGGGTGGCCGCCTTGGCGCCCGCGACCAGGACGGTCTCCCCGTGCCGGGCCTCGCGCAGCCGCTTGGCGGAGACCACGCCCAGTTCGCGCAGGAAGGCGTGGTGATCGCCCATCAGGTGACGGGAGGCGTCCATGCCGAGGACGCCCAGCTCGGCGCTGAGCCGCTCCGACTCGTCCAGGTCGGGCAGGCCGATGGGGGCGGTCTTCATGCCCTGGGCGAGAGGGAGCTGGCCGCCGTAGGATGCCGCCCCCCGCTGAGTGCGGTGCAGTTCGGTCAGGTGCAGCAGCAGATCCCGGCGGTTGGCGCCGAAGGCGTCCAACGCACCCACCTGCGCGAGTCGTTCGGCCACCGGCTTGCGCGGTCGGGCGCGCTCCCAGAAGTCGAGCAGCGAGGCGTAGGGCTGCCCGGCCTCGATCCGCGCGCTCTCCGCCTCGCTGATGCCGTGGACATCGGCGAGGGCCAGCCGGAGCCCCCACACCTTCGGGACCTCGGACACCAGTTCGATACGGTGGGTGGCGGCGGACCTGTTCACGTCCAAGGGCAGCACCGGCACGCCACGCCGCCGCGCGTCCGCGAGCAGCAGCCGCTTCGGGTACATCCCCGGGTCGTGGGTGAGCAGCCCTGCGTAGAAGGCCGCCGGGTGGTGCGCCTTGAGCCAGGCCGACTGGTAGGTCGGCACGGCGAAGGCCACCGCGTGCGCCTTGCAGAAGCCGTACGAGCCGAAGGCCTCCACGATCTCCCAGGCGCGGGCGATCGTCTCGTAGTCGTACCCCCGGCGCTCCGCCCGCTGGGCGAACCAGATCCTGATCCGGCCCGCCGACTCGGGATGCGAGAGCCCGCGGCGCGCCTGGTCCGCCTCGCCGCGACCGCAGTCGGTCATGATCCGTACGATCTCGATGATCTGCTCGTGGAAGACGACGACGCCGTACGTCTCCTTCAGCGCGTCCTCCAGGTCCGGGTGCGGATAGCGGGCGGGGGCCCGGCCGTGACGGGCCTCGATGAACGGGCGGACCATGTCGGCGGCGACGGGTCCCGGCCGGAAGAGCGAGATGTCGACGACGAGGTCGTGGAAGGTGGCGGGCTGGAGCCGGCCGACCAGGTCACGCTGGCCGGGCGACTCGATCTGGAAGCAGCCGAGGGTCTCGGTGGACTGGATGAGCCGGTACGTCTTCGGATCGCCCGGCTCGACCTGCTCCGGGTCGTCGAGGTCCACCCGCTCGCCCGACGCCCGCTCGATCTCGGCGACGGCATGGGCCATGGCGGACTGCATCCGCACCCCGAGGACGTCGAGCTTCAGCAGTCCGAGGTCCTCGACGTCCTCCTTGTCGAACTGGGACATGGGGAAGCCCTCGCCACTGGTGGGCACGACGGGGGTACGGGTGAGCAGCGAGGCGTCCGAGAGCAGCACCCCGCACGGGTGCATCGCGATGCCGCGCGGCAGCTTGTCGAGGGCCTCGACCAGCTCCCAGAGCCTGCCGTACTCCCCCTTCTCGCCCGCGAGGGCACGCAGCTCCGGCAGTTCGTCGAGGGCGGCGAGCGCGTCCCGGGCCCGGATGTGCGGGAACGCCTTGGCGATCCGGTCGATCTCGGCGGGATCCATGGACAGGGCCGCGCCCACGTCCCGTATCGCGTGGCGGACCCGGTAGGTCTCGGGCATGGCGACGGTGGCGACCCGCTCGGTGCCGAAGCGGTCGATGATCGCGCGGTAGACCTCCAGGCGGCGGGCGGACTCCACGTCGATGTCGATGTCGGGCAGGGCGGTGCGGTTCTTGGACAGGAAGCGCTCCATCAGCAGCCCGTGTTCGACCGGGTCGGCGTGGGCGATGCCGAGGAGGTGGTTGACGAGGGAGCCGGCACCGGAGCCCCGGGCGGCGACCCTGATCCCCATCCTCTTGATGTCGTCCACCACCTGCGCGACCGTCAGGAAGTAGGTGGCGAAGCCGTGGTGGGCGATGATGTCCAGCTCGCGGTGCATCCGGTCCCAGTAGGCGCGGCGCCCCTCGTATCCGCGCAGCACCATGCCGGCGGCGGCACGGGAGGCCAGGACGCGCTGGGCGGTGCGGTGCCGGGCGCCGACGAGGTGCGGCTCCGGGAAGTGGGCGGATCCGATTCCGAGGTCGTCCTCGGGATCGAGCAGGCACTCGGCGGCGACGGCCTGGGTCTGTTCGAGCAGCCGGTGGGCCGTGTCCCGGCGGAAGCCCGCGGCCTCGACGATCCGCTCGGCGCCGGCCAGCATGTCGCCGCCGCCCTTGAGCCAGGCCTCGCCGCTGTCGAGTTCCCCGCGGGGGTCGACGGGGACGAGTCGGCGGGCGGAGTCGAGGACGTCGGCGACGGGCCCCTGGCCGGAGTCCGCGTACCGGACGTCGTTGGTGAGGACCGGACGGACGCCCTGCTCGGCGGCGAAGCCGACGGTGCGGGCGGCGAGCCGCAGCGAACCGGGGCCCGTACCGGAGCGGCCGTGGTGGACCGCCTCCAGGCGCAGGGCGTCGCCGTACCGCTCGCGCCAGGGGGCGAGCAGCCGGGCGGCCCGGTCGGGGCGGCCTGCGGCGAGGGCGCGGCCGACGTCGGAGGCGGGGCCGAGGAGCACGGTCAGACCGTCGCCGTGGTTGGCGTCCCAGGGCAGCAGGGGCTGGGGCTGGGCACCGCCGGCCGCGTGGGCGGCGGTGACCATCCGGCAGAGCGCGGCCCAGCCGTCGCGGGAGCGGGCGAGGAAGACGGCGCGGGGCGCGGACTCGTCCACGAAGGCACCCCCGCGCACGGGGACGCGCCGCGCGGAGGTCGCGTCACCGCGCACCGGCCACCCGGCGGGGGTGGCCGCGGACGCGACGCCGCCGACGCGGGCGGCCCGACGGCCGTCCCGGCCGGCACCCTGCGGACCGGGGCCGCCGGCGCCGAGGCCGTCCGAGCCCGGGCCGGTCGAGCCGTGCCCCTGGGGGCCGGGGCCGCGGAGGCCGGAAGCGGCGCCTCCGGTCGGGGCGGGCCCGTCGAGGGCGAGGTCGACACCGAACAGCGGACGCACCCCCGCCGCCGCGCAGGCCTTCGCGAAGCGGACCACGCCCGCGACGGTGTCACGGTCGGTGAGGGCGAGGGCGTCCATGCCGCGCTCGGCGGCACGCTCGGCCAGCCGCTCGGGGTGCGAGCCGCCGTAACGCAGGGAGAAACCCGACGCGGTGTGCAGATGCGTGAACCCCCGCATGTGCACCTCCCGCATCGATTCGTACGTACGTTCCCACCCCCCTCTCCTTCACCATAGACCATTTCGAACGTGCGTACGATACGCCGGGCGCGGTCCTCTCCGTCATCCGTTCGGGCCCAGCCCACCTGCGAGAACACCCCATGCCCCGGAGCGTGGGGGCATGAGTCTCGCCGAGGAACTGAAGAGCGCCGTCACTCCGCGAGCAGCCCTGCTCGTCGTCGGCGTGCTCGCCCTCCAGCTGCTGTTCATCGCCTCCTACGTCGGGGCACTGCACAACCCGAAACCGAAGGACGTGCCCTTCGGGGTGGTCGCACCGCAGCAGGTCTCAGCCCAGCTGGTGGGGCGCCTGGAGCGGCTCCCCGGCGGGCCGCTCGACCCGCGGACGGTCGCGGACGAGGCCGAGGCCCGGAAGCAGATCATGAACCGGGACATCGACGGGGCCCTGGTGGTGAACCCCGCCGGCACCACCGACACCCTGCTCGTCGCCTCCGGCGGAGGCACGGTGCTGTCCTCCGCCCTGGACGCGCTCTTCACCCGGGTCGAGGCAGCCGACCGTCGCACCCTCAGGACCGTCGACATCGCTCCGGCCTCAGAGCAGGACTTCGACGGCCTCTCGGCCTTCTATCTGGTCGTCGGCTGGTGCGTCGGCGGCTACATCTGCGCCGCGATCCTCGCCATCAGCGCGGGCTCCCGCCCCGCGAACCGCGAACGCGCGATCATCCGGCTCGGGGTGCTGGCGCTCTACTCGGTCCTCGGCGGGCTGGGCGGCGCGGTCATCGTCGGCCCGATCCTCGGCGCCCTGCCGGGCAGCGTCGCCGCCCTGTGGGGACTGGGCACCCTGGTCGTCTTCGCGGTCGGCGCCGCCACCCTGGCCCTGCAGTGCCTCTTCGGCATCGTCGGCATCGGGCTCGCGATCCTGCTGATCGTGATCGCGGGCAACCCGAGCGCGGGCGGCGCCTTCCCGCTGCCGATGCTGCCCCCGTTCTGGAGTGCGATCGGCCCCGCCCTGCCGCCGGGCGCGGGGACCTGGGCGGCGCGCTCGATCGCGTACTTCAAGGGCAACGACGTCACCGGTTCGCTCCTGGTCCTCTCGGCCTGGGCCGTCGTGGGCAGCGCGATCACGCTGGTGACGTCCTCCCTGAAGCGCACGCCCGTGGCCGAGCCCCTCGCGGACGAGGTGAACTGACCGGGTCGCGGACGCGACCGGGCCCCGGCCCCCTGGGAGGGGGCCGGGGCCCGGTCCTGTCCTCGGTGTTCCTACCTCAGGCCGGGCATCAGCCGAAGGCCTTGATCCCGTTCCAGTTGACCGACAGCACCGTCTTGACGGGCGCGTTGGTGTTGGTCTTGGAGGGGTGGTAGATCTTGATCGTTCCGTCGGCGGTGGTCCGGGTCCAGATGTCCGGGATCCCGTCCCCGCTGACGTCCGGGATGCCGATGGCGGTGTTGACGTTGGCCTCGGTCCAGCCGGTGCCGTAGGCCACGTCGCCGTTGAGGGAGTTGGCGGCCAGCATCAGCGAGGTGAGGTCGACGCTGCCGGCTCCGGCGGCGCCGGGCTTGCCGTGGCGGACGTACATGTTGCCGTTGTCGAGGTTGCGCCACAGCAGGTCGGGGGTGCCGTCGACGTCGATGTCCGCGACGTTGACGATGTCGCGGCGCTCCCACGCGTCGGCGTTCATCAGCGTGGCGGTCTGGAAGGTGGCGCCGGTGTAGCCGGACAGCACCCAGAAGGACAAGCCGGCCCGCAGGACCAGGTCGGCCCGCTTGTCGCCGGTGATGTCGCCGACGGCCTTGAGCTGCGTCCAGGTGGACGGGGCGGGCGCGTTCGACGGCAGCCTGATCTTGAGCCGGTCGTCGACGTCGAACGTGCCGTAGCCGTCGCCCGGGTAGAGCCAGAAACCGCCGTCGGGCGTACGGGCGAACAGGTCGGTGGAGCCGTCACCGGGGTAGGCGTCGCTGTGGTGGGCGATCAGGGCCGCCTTGCCGGTGGCCGCGTCGAACCAGTGGCCCTTGGGGTGCATGACCACGTTGCCGTCCGCGCCCTTGCTGTACGAGCCGGTCAGACCGGCGTACAGCTCGCCGCCCGGGCTGCCCGGGTAGGAGAAGAGGTTGCCGTTGGCGTCGATGACGAGCAGGTCGGCGATGTTGTCGCCGCCCACGTCACCGGGGCCGTCGGCCGCGTCGCGCGGCGGCACGTAGAACGCGTAGTCGGTCCGCGCGCTGACGTTGCCGAGCGAGTCGAGGGCGAAGATGTGCAGCCAGTTGGGGCCGGCGTGCGGGGGCTTGAGCGCGGGGTCGGTGAAGGCGCCGTTGACCGCCGGGACGTCCGGGTAGTAGATGCCCTCGAAGCCGTAGCGGAACTTGGCCGCTCCCTCGGACCGGAAGGTGATCGAACCGGTGCTGCCGAACTTCACCGAGGCCCAGGTGGCGCCGTCCGAGGTGGCCCGCTTGAACGGGGTGGTCTCCTCGTCGACGGTGGGCTGCGGCGGCGCGGTCGGGTCGATCGTGATGCGGCACGGCTCGGTGGTGTTCGGCGGGAAGTACGTGGACACGGCACCGACCTGGTCGATGGCGTGGACGTCCCACGAGTAGGACGTGGAGGCCGTGATGTCCTTGATCAGCGGGTCGGTGGCGGAGATGATCCGCGTGGCGGTCCCGGAGGAGTTCGGCGTCGCGTCGACCGGGGCAGGAGCCGTGGTGCCGGTCTTCCAGAACCGGAAGCGCAGCTTGGACAGGTTGCCGTCGCCGTCCTTGGCGTTGGCCGACAGGGTGATGTTGGTCTTGCCGATCGTCACGCCCGCGCCGGGACCGGGCACACAGGGCCCACCGGGGGTGCTGGTGCCGGCGGTGGGCTCGCTCGGCGGGCGGTTGTAGTCGACCTCGAAGGTGGCGGAGGTGGCGCGGAACTTGCGCCAGGTCTGCGTGTCGGTCTCGCTGGTGGCGCGCATGCCGAAGGTGATGTTCGACCAGCCGTTGTCGGCGGCCTTCTGCGCGGCGGCCTTCACACCGGCGCTGTCGAACGCCTCGTACGCGTCCGGGCAGGAGGTGGACCAGCCGTGCGCGAAGGACTTCGACTGCAGGTGCGTCGTCCAGGACGGCTGCGCGTTCCACGTCGTACCGGTGGAGATTCCGCCGGTCAGGTAGAACTTGAACTCGCGGTCCGTGCAGGACCAGGAGTGGTTGTTCAGGACCTTGTAGGACGCGCGGGTGACCGTGGCGCCCTTGATCTTCGGGTCGAACTTCATCCGCCAGAAGGAACGGCCCAGGCCGCCGGTGTCGCTCTCGTAGCCCACGCGGGCGTCGGAGGTGCCGGAGGAGAAGTTGGTGCCGTTCCAGAAGCTGCTGTTCGGGTACTTCCGGTAGGCCGTCGTCCACGCCTCGTAGGGCGAGTTCATCGTCGGGTCGACGAAGACCGGGAACTTCACACCCGCCTTGGTGAACAGGCCCGTCGCCGCCACGTTCAGCGAGAGGCGAGCGGTGCTCGTCTTGTCGCCGTCAAGGGCGACGGGGAGCTGCGCGGACTGGGCGCCGGGCTCGATGCCGGTCAGGCCGGAGAGCTTGAGCACGTCCGCCGGGGTGCCGGTGGCGGTACGGGGCGTGGCCTGGGCACCCGACAGCTCGGGGTCGCGGCCGCTGGAGTCCCACGCGAACGGCGTCGGGATGGAGGCGACTTCCTTGCCGGCCTTGTCCAGGACGAGGACGCGGCTCTTGGGGGCGTCGAGGTGGAAGGTGGCCGTCTGGGAGCGGAGCCCGTACGCGACGGACTTCAGCGCTTCCTGCCGGGCCGCTTCGGGGGTCTTGACGATGAGGAGCTGGGCGACGCCGCCTTCCTCGCGTGCGACGAGGAGCAGGTCGACGCCGGGCAGGACCTCGGAGTAGAGGGCGCGCGGGCCGTCGAGGACCGGTTCGGGCAGGGCGCCGGGCCAGGTGTAGGCGACGGTGTGACCGGCGACGTCCATCT